>NZ_JBIMSN010000159.1:0-5172 GCF_043944905.1 Antrihabitans spumae | reverse complement strand
CCGCCGAGTCCCATTCACGAACCCTTTCAGGCCCGCACTAAGGATGGTGCCCTAGTGACCGTGATGGTCACCGAACGAAGGTGGGACAGGGAGGTCGATCGCATGCAGCGCACGCACGGTCCATCACTCATGTCTGGAATACGATCCGATGAGACGGTGCATGTTTGTGCCTACGCGGTCGCGGCCGCCCTGCCCGCAATTGCGGACTCGACCAGGTTGCTCTTGTCCAGTCCGGAACCGCTGCTTACTGCGTCGATCCACTGCTTGGTGGTCGCGACGGCTGCGAAGTTGGAGTGCAGAAGCGTCATCAGCACGGTATGGACCGTTTCTGCCGAGGCCGAGCCGGCTGCATTGGCCAAGTTGATCGCACCGGTCGCGTCGGAGATCACCTCGGCGGCGATGCCCAGCCCTTCAGCCTCGACCGCGGTGGCGAGGTCGCAGTTGTTGGTCATGAATCCGACGAGGGTGACGGTGTCGATGTCGCGTTCACGCAGCCACTCGGCCACATCGGTACCGGCAAAAACGCTCCCGAACTGCTTCTGGACGCGTTTCGTGTCGGTGGTCAGCCTTTTCTCGATGTCGGGATGCAACGCATAGCCGGGGGTGCCCTCGACGAATACGGGAGCCCCTTCGCCCATCACGTGCTGAACCGCTATCACCGGAATGCCTGCCGCATCGGCTGCCTCGACGATCGCCCCGATGTTCGCCAGCGATCGCTCCCGAGGGGGGTGCTCGACTTCGAGTGGACCGTCGAAGTACTCTTGCTGTACGTCGATCACGATCAAAGCCCGACGGGGTGATGCCATGGTGCTCTCATTTCGTTGACGTCGGCAGTGGGTAGCCCGGACAGGCGCGCCGACGCAGTTAAGTGTTCGCCCCTCGAGTCCTTGGGAACAGGGGCACGAATGCATACTTGTGATGGATTCGGGCCACAAAGGAGCACCTGCATGCGCATCGCGGTGTACACGTTCGACGACATCACAATGTTTCACCTCGCGGCACCGCTCATCGTGTTCGGAGAAGTGACGCGACTCGGCCTCGCACCTGGCTGGACGACTAAATTGTGGTCGAACAGGCCAGGGTCGATACGTACATCCGAGGGCTACGCGATCGGCGGTATCGCCGGGCCGGACGCCGCTGCGTCGGCCGACATGGTCATAGTTCCGTCGTGGCATCTATCCCTACGGCCGTTGGACAAGGTTGTGGAAAATGTTCTGATACAGGCACATTCCCGTGGAGCGGTGGTCGTTGGCCTGTGTTTGGGCGCCTTCGCAATCGCGGATGCAGGCTTGCTCGATGGACGACCCGCCGTGACGCATTGGTCTGTGATGCCGGAGTTGGCGGAGCGCAGTGGTGGCAGTCCGGTGGATTCGTCAGTGTTGTACATCGACCACGGTGACGTCGTGACCTCTGCTGGCACGGTGTCGTCGATCGATGCGTGCTTGCATTTGGTCCGTGCGCACCTCGGTGTGTCCGCGGCGACCCGCGTGGCACGCCAGCTCGTGGTTGCTCCGCATCGTGAAGGGGGACAGGCCCAGTACATCGAACGGCCGTTGGGGAACCAGGCCACCGACACGACCATCGCCGAGATGCAGGAATGGATTCTGGCGCACCTATCGGCGGATCTCGCCGTCGACCGTTTGGCCGAGCGTGCACGGATGAGCCGCCGAAGCTTCCTTCGACATTTCAAGATGTCGACCGGGACCACCCCGGCTCGTTGGATAGCGGACCGCAGAATACAAGAGAGCAGAAACCTGCTGGAGTCCACCGACTGGTCGATCGACGTCGTCGCAGCGGCGTGTGGCATCGGCAGTGCGGTCACCTTGCGGCAGCGATTCGCGTCCACGTTCGGAACGAGTCCCTCGCAATACCGTCGGCAGTTCGCCAATCGCGGTTCGGCCTGACCGGTCGCAGACCGCTCGATCGTGCTGCACACCGCTACAGCCGTTCGATCGGATACGCGCGTGCGGAACGAAACCATGGGTCCGGATACGTTGCTGCGCAACGACCTCGCTGTAGACGAAAGAACGATCGAACACGAGAGAACGATCGAACAGAGACATGCAGTAAGGACGAATGCGCCAACGAGCCGATGTGATCGGCGAGAAAGCCACAGCAGGCGGTCAGTGGGGGTATGCGCCGTACCCGATCGCACTGACCCGAACGGTAGCCACTGCGACACCGGCGCGCCTGCGGTGCCCGCCGGGACTTGCGGCAGGTGGCACAGCGATCCGCCGAAGCCGAGGCTGAATGCTGCCCACAAAGCCCGCCGGTCGGCGTCGATCCCGTTGAATGAGCTTGCGATTTCGGCAAAATCGATTTCTCTTAGGACCAAGCTAAGACCTTGCCAACAAGAAAGGCCCCCTCGAAAGGGGGCCTGACCTGGTCTAACTGTGGTGCGCGATACTGGGATTGAACCAGTTCCGTAGGAAACGCCGAGCCTGACTCTGACCTGCAGTTAAACGAGATTCACCTGGGACTATCGACCACCCATGTGGTGGCCCTTGTGAACGCAATCGGATTCTTTTGAGTTACCCTTACCCCACGAATACCCCATGCGGGCAGGTGAAGGAAGTGGAGGGTACCGGTGGCAGGTACGCACCGCGCCTCATTTGGCGAGGTCGAGAAGCTGCCGAGTGGACGGTACCGAGCTCGCTACAACGGGCCCGACGGTCGTCGCTACCGTGCGCCGACGACGTTCACGACAAAGCAGGATGCGCGCGCGTGGTTGTCGATGCAGCAAGCCGATATTGTTCGGAAAGCATGGGAGCCGCCTGGTGTCGTAAAACCGAAGGTGACCACGTTCGGTGAGTTCGCCGAGGACTGGATGGCGTACCGAGATCTTGCCGACAGGACCCGCGGAGACTATCGGAAGCTTTTGGATCAGCAGATCCTACCTACGCTCGGTGCTCTGCCACTCGCATCGATCACTTACGACGACATTCGTAAGTGGCACAAGAAACTTGACTCGAAAACCCCTACGTTGCGCGCACACGCGTACGGGCTCACGGCAACTATCTTCCGTAGCGCCGAGAACGACGGCAAGATTTCCGCGAGCCCGTGCAAGATCCGCGGCGCCGGCACCGCCAAGCGTGTTCGCAAGATTCGGCCAGCAACACTGGACGAACTCGCTTCATTGACCGCTGCGATGCCAGATCAGTTCAAAGCAATGGTGTTGTTGGCGTCGTGGTGTGCGCTGCGGTTCGGCGAGCTGACCGAGTTGCGGCGTAGCGACGTGGACACTGAACGCGCGGTGATTCGTGTGCGCCGTGGTGTTGTCCGGACCGAAGGCGAGTTTCGCGTCAAAACTCCGAAGACGGAGGCGGGCGTTCGTGATGTTGCGATTCCGCCGCACATGATGCCGGTAGTCGTTGATCATTTGCGCGATCACGTTGGCACACGGGCAGATTCTCTAGTGTTTCCAGCCAAGCACGGAGGACATTTGGCGCCGTCGACGCTGTACCGGCATTGGTATAGAGCGTGCGAAGTGTCTGGGCGATGGAGACTGAGAAAGACTGACGAGCCCGGCAAACCCGACATGACGTTTCACGATCTACGGCACACAGGCGCCGTCCTTGCCGCCGCCACCGGCGCAACACTCGCCGAGCTGATGGCGCGGCTTGGTCATTCGACTCCGCAGGCAGCGATGAGGTACCAGCATGCAGCGCAGGGCCGAGACGTCGAGATAGCGTCATTGCTTTCTAAGTTGGCAGCAGGTTGATAGCGGCGACACCGAGCTGCCGCACGGTTACGACGAAGTGGACCGGACTGCCTGTACGGCGAACAATTTGTCCAGGATCTCCAAGTTTTTTCGCGCGCATTCTGCGCTTGTGGACCGGGCGATGTGAGCTTCGACCTGCCGCGTAGTCTCAGCGACGTACAAAAGATCAGGGTCGGGGAGTGGGGAAGTTCGATGGGTGCATCTATCACAATCAAGGCCGCTGAGCTCCCGCAGTACATCGCGCGTTCGGTTGTCGGTCACGGGGAATTGAAAGAGGCCGCCGTCGTTCAGCCTGGCGGCGACATCGTTTATGCCAAGTTCGGCGAGGGATTCGGTCGGAGCGAGGCCACGTTCAAACCGGACCAGCCGGTTCAAATCCGAGCGGACGACTGAGGCAGCTCGCCAACGACCGACGCAGACGCCCGAACTTGTCCATCTGGTTCGGGCGTCTCCGATGCGGTGCGGGCAGCACCAGCCCCATCACGCAGATTTGAGATCGACGACTAGCTGAGGCTCGGTCATGGCCGCAATGAGAAGTCGTTTGGTGAGCCGTCGGACGAACGAATGTACTTCAGCATCTGTGTCTGCCGACCATGTATCGGGCTTGTTGCGTGAGAACCATTTGAGGTACTTCTCCGTGTCGTCGCCATGTGCGGCTGCGCTGCGATAGCCGTAAAGTTGCGAGACCACTGTCGGGGGCGAGACCCTGTCGGTGCCATTCTTGAACATCGCAATTCCCAGGCTCCGAGATGGCGGCAATCGGTTACTCAGAACAATGATGTTTCTTTTAAGTTGTCGGGTTAGAGTGTCGACAGAGTCGTTGGGCTGAGGTGCATGCGTGAGCAGGCTTTCGATTACACTGAAGTAAGCAAGAAATTTTTGCTTCGTGCGCTCGGGAAGAATATCGATCTCGAGGAAGAGTGCCAACGATCGCACAACCTCCGGATAGCGAGCACCGTCTAAGTTACTTCTGAGTTCTACGACCTCGCGTATCTCGAGGAGATCGGGTTTCTCGGGCATCGCATTCATCGCCGTCGAAAAGTATTGCCAGACATCGTGTGGGTTTCCACCTGGAACGAAAACTGCGTTTGACGGCCTTTGTGGATCGAGCTGCCTCGGATTTGGCCACAGTGCCACCCAGATGTTTCCGTCGCTGATTCGAAGCGCCTGGGTCAGTGCAACTCTATCTAGCTGCGGACCTTTTTCTCGGACGACGGCGTATCTCCATTGGAGCGCGGGGAGGTCCCAACTATGTAGTACGCCGTCAGCGTCACCGCCGCTCTTCGTCGCTTCGTACGGTGATCCAACGATCGTTCCGAAAAACACCGACGCCGAGAAGAACGTAGCGAGTATTGCGCGGAATGCTTCTACTTCCTCCGCTGACGGGCGCTCTAGCCTCGATCTTTCGTGAGTCCCGCGTGCTGTCCTGAGCGGTTTCGGATTGGGTGTTT
>NZ_JBIMSN010000158.1:0-69452 GCF_043944905.1 Antrihabitans spumae | reverse complement strand
TCCAAGGTGGTCCCATGCTAGTGGCAAGCAGGTGGTCCCATCACCCTGGCAAATGACAATTGCGCCCGCGTTGGCCAGGTCGGAGCAGGACCGCCAACGGTTCACCCGATCCGTCCTGTCCGTGGTCGCCGGACGCGCACAAAGGGTGGAAACCGAACCTGCGCTTGAAAATCGGCGTCGCTATTTCCTTGTCCGAATGTGCAATCGCCAAGTGGCGTCGAGGTCGATGCCGTGATCGGGCGACCGCTCACCTGCGATCGACAATGCCGTTGATCTGGCCAGCGCACGTGCAGAGCCGATGTTGGACAACGCTTTTAGTGCATCAGCAGCCAAGCTCTTGATCCGCCGTGACACCGGCGGATGCCACATTCCCGTATACGCCGGGTTCGGCACGCAGCAGCGCAACATTCGCTAGGCAGTCACCACCGACTGCGAGCGCGATCGCCAGATCGGTAAAAATCTTGTGCGGATCGTGGGACCCTACGGTTTGCGCCACGGCGCCAACGGCTTCGACAACGCGCTGGTCAGCCCTCCGGTGTGCGGCCTGCGCCAGCCGCACAGCCCGTGCATGCGACACGCCCCTGTTCCGCCCGCGTCCGCAGACAGCGACGGGTACCACGACCTAGACTTGCGGGGCGACTTTCACCGCGTCCGGCTCAAGCAAGTCCCTCGGGGCGTCGGCATCCGATATGTACCAGCTGACGGACGGGACCCGGAGCGTCGCTATGATCTTCGCGGGTCGGGTTCTGCTGCAACCCGTCCGAGCAAGTGCACGTCGCGTACCACGTAGCCATTCCCGCCACCAGTCCGGAGACTGGGGCGGTTGTTCGGCAGCGAGCAACAGTTCCTGACAGCGTAGGCAGCGGACCTGCTGGGCGAAGAGCGCTCGGAAGGTGACGCGGCCGTCGACGGACAGGTTCTTCGCTCGGCGAACAAGCCAATAATCCTGCAGCGCAAGATCATCCGCCGAGCATACCCCTGCGACCACGACGTGACGGACGATCAGGGTCCAGGCGAAGCGGTGGAGGAAGAATCCTGCCCCAGGGGCATTGAAAACCCACCGGTCCTGCCTGTGTGGATGGAACTGGCCGAAATAGGATCCGGCAAACACTTTCGGTGCTTCTTCGGGCGGGTGTGTCGCGCCCATTTCCAGGTGAGCTGCCACATATAGATTCGAGCGCGGCATACGCCTCGCTCGACACCACCGAGCGAAAGCACAAGGCCCAGCCTCTGACGATCGGGTTCAACCGCCACACCACCATGGCGGCGGATCGACCCCTCAGGCTGCTTGGGTTCCAGGAATGGCTGCAACACACCCGACTAGTCGAGGAGTGTTGCGATGCCCCTTCCACCCCGCAGGACTGTGTTCCGTGCGTTTTGGCGTGCAATTAGTGAGGGGTCGTCCATCGCGGATGCCGCTGCCGCGGTTGGCGTGTCGGAAAGCTCCGGTAGGACCTGGTTACGCGAGCCTGGTGGAGTGAAACCAGCCGTCACAGAACCGAAGACCGACGGGCCACGCCCCCGGTTGACCTTCGACGACAGAGTAAAATCGAGACCGTTGTTCGAGGCCAGAAATCGTTGCGATCCATTGCCGACAGGCTGGGTCGAGCACCGTCGACGGTCAAACGAGAGATAGGCGTCAACGGGTAACGGCAATGGAACGTCGATGACGGACACAAATCCGGATACCGACGAAAAGAAGCGTTCGGAGCCAGCCACAGCGGCGGCAACACCGCGAAGGTTCACCACTCCGCTGTCCAGGCGTCGCAGCGGTCCGATCAACGCGCGCGCCGTCCGAAACCGGGCAAATTCGTTGGCAACGACGAGTTGCGAACGATCGTGCAGGACCGTTAAGTGAGCAACACACCCCGAACAGATCGCAGGTTGGCTACGCGTGGAATACCTTGAGATCCGGAGCGTTGGTTGTCACCCGAAACGATTTACAAGGCCCACTACCTGCAAGGACGCGGCGCGTTGAAGCGTGAATTGCTAACGCGCCTGCACTGGGCGCACACTGCGCAAACCTCAACGCAGCACCGAAACCCGCGGCCGCCTCGTCGGGATGGTCAACATCAGCGAACGTGGACCCGAGGCCGAGGATCGTTCGATCCCCGGGCATTGGGAAGGGACTTGATCATGGCAAGGACCAACGTTCAGCGATCGGCACGGTGGTCGAACGCACCAGCGGGTTTCGTGCTGCTGCATCTGCCCAACGATCACACCGCTCGGCTGAAGTAGGACGATTCGTAGGCGCGCACCGGTCGATGATACGTCCGTCGGTCCGGCTATCGGGAGTGGCTGTCGGGAGCCGAGCGATTCGAATAGCGCGTTCTCGTAAACGCCCACAGCTCATGGTCTTTGCGGACGCCGGAGACTTCGCGATACTGCGTCAACGTACCTTCGTGCGCCATGCCGAGATGCTTGACGAGGTTTCGCAGCCGGACGTCACCCACGACGACCGGGACCCAGATACGTTCGCAGCCGACCTCGAAGGCGTACTCCACCATCAGGTCTGCAGCGGCATTCTCGACAGCGGGCGGAGACGAGTCGGTGGACAGACCGAATTCGGCACTCAACGCATTGATGAGTCGCAGCCACGTCCGACCAACCAGGGTGCCGTCCACCTCGATCGCCAGGACAACTTCGGGATCGACGTCAATCTCCGCCGCGCGCAACGCTGATGCATCCGACTTGCGAACATTGCGCAATGTGACATCGCCTGCCGCAACCGCTTTCGGGCCACGAGCGACCTTCGGACTGTGCTGCAACCGGCTCAGTAGTCCGTGTAATGCCAACTCGCAGTTGAACTTTGCGGTGTATCGCGCGACAGCGAAAGCCGAAGGGCCACCAGCCGACTCTGCCTCGACAGCGTCGGCGGGCGCAGCTGGTCGGACGCTGCTGATTGCCCGATAGGCAAACCCACCCGTCGGCTTGTCCGCGCGCAGTAGCGTCCAGAAGTTGTATTGCTTGCGCTTGCCACCGGCGTCGAAGAATTCCTCCATCGTGGCTTCGTGGCGCATTCCGAGTGTTTCGGATCCATGCGACGCAGCGACATTGTCGGTGCCGGTTGCCGCTGTCACCACAGCCAGCTGTAGCTCGTCGAATGCGAGATCGACCAACATCGCGGCCGCGAGCTTGCCTACTCCCCCACGCGCCGCGCGAGCGTCGAGCCAGATACTCAACTCCGCGATCGACGTGCCTATTTCAGTCCAGGTCAGTGCACACTCGCCGGCAAACTTCCCGTCCACATCGATTACAAACGGGACGGTGCGCCCAACCTTCTGCGCCTTTCGTAACGCCAGGCAGCGACGCACCCACTCTTCGACGCTGTGCTGCGCCTCCCACTCCAATGGCGAAGTCGGGGCATACGGCTCGTTGAACTCGCGATCCCGCAGCCGGATTCGCCGCCACTGCGCAGCGTCGGAGAACGTCGGAGGACGCAGCACCACCGACCGATCGTTCACGACCTGCGGACCCAAATCCGTCACCTGGCTGATGAGCTGTATCAGTTCCGACCCGGTGGCAGACGCCATGTCAGACGTCCGAACCGGTCGGGCATTGGCTGACGTAGGTTCGCATCGGTCGATACTACGTCCGGCGGCGCCGAGATTTGGCGTCAATACTGCTGCGCACACCCGGGTAAACGCGGACTCAGCTCGCCTTCCGCGCCGATTCGAGTGCGCGAACAGATTCGGCGACCGCCTTGGGGTGGTCGATCTGATCGAGAGCGACGATTTCGCGGCGGAAGAACAGCGCCAGCGTCCAGTCGGCGACGATACGTACCTTGCGCGACAGTGTGGGCATCTTGAGGACGTGGTAGCCGCGGTGCATGAACCACGCAGGCAGGCCCTTGACCTTGATGCCGTACACATCGGCGACACCGCGGTAGAGACCCAGCGAAGCAACGGATCCCGCGTACTTGTGCTCGTAGTCGCGCATCTTCTTGCCACGAACGAGCGCAACGGTGTTGTCTGCCATCACCTTCGCCTGCCGCACAGCATGCTGCGCGGACGGGCTGCACGTCGCGGTCGGATCCTCGTCGATCTTGGACAGATCCGGCACGGCCGAAATATCCCCGGCACCAAAGGCTTCCGATACGCCGACGACCTGAAGTGTCGATGTGCAACGAAGACGGCTGCGTTGATCGACCGGCAGATCGGTGTGCGCGAGCATCGGGTTCGCCTTCACGCCCGCAGTCCACACGATCGTGTCGGCACCGAACTTGCTGCCATCGGACAGTTCGACGTTGCCGTCGACGAGGGAATCGGCGCGAGTGTTCAGGTAGACCTTGATGCCGCGCTCGGTGAGACGCTCGATCGTGTAGATGCCCATCTTCGGGCTCACCTCGGGCATGATCCGCCCGGTCGCCTCGACGAGTACCCAATTCATGTCGTCCGCGGTGATGTTCGGGTAGTAGCGAACCGCGTACCGGGCCATGTCCTGCAACTCGGCAAGCGCTTCGATACCTGCGTATCCGCCACCGATGACAACGAACGTCAGCAGTCGCTTACGCAGTTCCGCGTCCTCGGTCGCCGAGGCGTCGTCGAGGCGCGACAGCACATGGTCGCGGAGGTAGGCGGCTTCGGTGACCGTCTTGAACATGATGCCCTGCTCCAACAGCCCGGGAACAGGAAGTGTGCGGGCGACGGAACCGGCCGTCATCAGCAGAATGTCGTAGGAGAGTGTCTCGACGTTGCCGCTGGGATCCGTGATCCATGCCGTCCGCGATGCGTGCTCGATCTTCGACACCTTGCCCGTGATCACAGTGCACTTGCGCAGCACGGTGCGTAGGGGGACCACGATGTGGCGTGGGTCGATCGAGCCGGCGGATACTTCCGGCAGGAACGGTAGATAGGTCATATGCGGCAACGGATCGACGATGGTGATCCGTGCTTCACCTGCACGGAGCTTCTTTTGCAAGCGGATGGCGGCAGACATGCCGACCGTTCCACCACCGACGATCAAGATGTGCTTGGGCTGCTGGGTCACAACGGGTCCTCACACTCGAGTAAACAATCCTGTGTACACGATGCTAGGACGTCCTACATAGCGTGGGAGCGAATGGTGATCGAGTTAACAACCTCTCAACCGGCGGATATGCAGGCGAAACGAATATCTTCGGCTCACCCCTCGATCGAGAGTGCAATCCCGTCGAGAATGTCGTGTTCACTGACGATCAATTCGTCGACCCCAGCGCGCCTGGACAATTCGTCGGCGAGGACCGTCAGAATCACAGCTCCCCCACCGATGACGTCTACGCGCCCTGGATGCATCGGCCCGAGGTCCGCCCGCTCGGCGCGTGTCATGTCGACGAGCCGATCGGCAACTGCATGCACGTCCTGCAACGACAACCGTGACAGGTGCACCTTGTCCGCGTCGTAGGTCGGAAGGTCCTGTGCAACTGCAGCAATGGTCGTCATCGTTCCTGCCACGCCGACCCACGTCCGCGCTCGCTCGATGGGCACGTGTGCGAAGGCGTCGGCAAACCTCTCGGTAGCGAACTCCTTTGCTGCAGAAACCTGCTCGGCGGTGGGCGGGTCGTCGTGCAGGCACCGTTCGGTGATGCGTACACACCCGATGTCTGCGGAATATGCTGCGGCCACGCCTGTTTCGTCACCGAGAACGAGTTCGGTCGAGCCACCACCGAGATCGACGACGACGAAAGGTCCGTCAGCCGAGTTCAATTCCCCGACGGCACCCGAGAACGACAATCTCGCTTCCTCGTCGCCGCTGATCACTTCGGCTTCGGCACCGGGAATCACCGCACCGAGTTCCGCCCGCGCCATCGCGAAGAAATCTTCACGATTGGACGCGTCACGGGTGGCCGACGTTGCGACCATCCGAACGGCCTCGACCCCGTGCTCTCGCATCAGATTCGCGTAATCGTGCAGCGCGATGCGCGTCCGTTCGATCGCCTCGGGCACGAACGCTCCAGTGGCGTCGACACCCTGCCCGAGGCGAACGATGCGCATCTCGCGCACCACATCGGTGAGGCCGCCGGCCGGGTCGCGGTCGGCGATGAGCAACCTGATCGAGTTGGTACCGCAATCGACGGCGGCGACTCTCATTGCTGCGTCCTCATCCTTGCGTCCTCATTGCTGCGTCCTCTCGGAAGTTCGACAATACGAAGGACCCAAGCCCGGAGCTGCGGGACGGGTCCTCAGGATTGCGCTGTTGTCGTCTCTGGCCAGTCGGCGGGAATTGCAGTGCCCCTGAGCTTTCCGTGTGCTGCGAGCGCGACCGATTCGTCGCCGAGGGGATTGACACCCGGCCCTTTCGCGAGCGAATGCGCCATGAGCACGTGCAAGCACTTCACGCGATCAGGCATCCCGCCGCCCGTGAAGTCGGTGTCGAGCGAGGTGATCGCGTTGCGCTCGGCGAGATAACTCTCGTGTGCACGCCGATACCCCTCAGCGAGAACAGGATCGGTGTCGAGACGTTCGGTCATATCGCGCATCACGCCGGCCGATTCCTGCCTGCTCGCCTCGGCGGTCAGGCGCGGATCGGTCAGGTAGTACAACGTCGGAAACGGGGTGCCGTCAGGAAGTTTCGGTGCTGTTTTCACAACGCCGGGCTTGCCGTCAGGTGTGCGGTAGGCGATGGCAAGCACGCCTCGTGGAGCCCTCCCGAGTTGGGCTGCAACGGCTTCGAGATCTTCGGGTGTTGGGATTTCGTCGCTCACCCGGTCGGCCCACCAGGCTGGTTCGGCTCAGCAGCATTCTGCGGCTGCGACACCTGACCGAAAAGGTCGGTGTACCAGGGTCCACCTTCGGGCGCAGGCTTCGCGCGCCGCGCCTGCTCCGCCTCGAACGCGCCAGGCAGTTGCACTTGGAACGGCGTCTCCCCTGGCTTGACGAGTCGCAGCCGGTTCCTGGCTTCGGCAGTGATGTACGCGGGGTCGTCCTGCTGCGCCTTCTTGGCTCGCAGTGCGTTGACGTCGGCTTGCAGCTGATTGTGATCGGCAGCAACCTGGGCCGCTTCCGCGCGCTGGGTGAAGTACGTCCGCAGTGGCACCGCGAGTGTGAGCGCAAGAGCACATACGACAACAGCAAGGATGACCGCGCGGGCCGTGGACAATCCCAGAATCGTTCGTTCCGGCGTCGGCGCGGATTTTTTGCCCTTGACCACGCGAGGCGGACGATCGCGATCGGTCACCTCGGGAGTTGGCTTTCCCTCCGGTGCCCGCCTGGTCCGATCCGTCCGCCGAGAATTCTCGGAGCGTCCGGACCGGCGCGAGCCACGGCCACCGGGACTGCTGCCCGACCTGCGGCTACGCCGATTGTCAGCCATCAGTCCCCGCCACCGTCGACCCCTGCCCGTTCATGAACTCAGCTAGCACCCTCGAAGTTGAACCGCGGGAACGCGACATCGCCTGCGTAGCGTGCGGCGTCGCCAAGCGCCTCTTCGATACGAAGCAACTGGTTGTACTTCGCGACACGCTCGCTGCGCGCCGGCGCACCTGTCTTGATCTGACCACTGCCGACTGCGACCGCGAGGTCGGCAATCGTGGTGTCTTCGGTCTCGCCGCTGCGATGGCTCATCATCGTCTTGTAGCCGTTGCGATGTGCGAGCTCGACTGCGTCGAGCGTCTCGGTAAGCGTTCCGATCTGATTCACCTTGACCAGCAACGCATTTGCCGCACCTTTGATGATGCCGTCTTCGAGGCGCTCCGGGTTGGTGACGAACAGGTCGTCACCGACAAGCTGCACGCGGTCACCGATGGCGTCGGTCAGGGCGACCCAGCCGTCCCAGTCGTCCTCGTCCAGCGGGTCCTCGATCGAGACGAGCGGGTAGGAATCGAGCAGTTCCGCGTAGAACTCGCCCATCTGCGCGGCCGTGCGGTCGGAGCCTTCGAACTTGTAGCCGGTGCTCTTGTCGTAGAACTCCGTGGCCGCGACGTCGAGTGCGAGCGCGATATCGGAGCCGAGCTCGAGCCCGGTCCGCTCGATCGCAACGCTGATCAGGTCGAGCGCCTCACGCGTGCCTGCGATGCTGGGAGCGAAGCCACCCTCGTCGCCGAGTCCGGTGGACAGGCCCTTCTCCTTGAGCACGGATTTGAGGGAGTGGTACACCTCGGCGCCCCAGCGCAGCGATTCCTTGAACGTCGGCGCGCCGATCGGGGCGACCATGAACTCCTGCACGTCCACGCCGGAGTCGGCGTGCGCGCCACCGTTGACGATGTTCATCATCGGAACGGGAAGGATGTGCGCGTTGGGTCCGCCGAGGTAGCGGAAGAGTTCGAGTCCGGAAGACTCGGCGGCTGCACGTGCTACGGCGAGCGACGCGCCGAGCAGCGCGTTTGCGCCCAGGCGGGACTTGTCCGGGGTGCCGTCGAGATCCAGCAGAGTCTGATCGACGGTCCGCTGCTCGATCGAATCCAATCCGATCAGCGCGGGGGCGATCTCGTCGAGAACGGCGTTGACAGCTTTCTCCACGCCCTTGCCGCCGTAGCGTTTTCCACCATCGCGGAGTTCGACAGCTTCGTGCACACCCGTCGATGCGCCGGACGGAACCGCGGCGCGCGTCAGCGTGCCGTCGTCGAGTGCGACCTCGACCTCGACCGTCGGGTTACCGCGGGAATCGAGGATCTCGCGAGCGCCGACCTGCTCAATGATGGCCACGGATGGTTCTCCTTCTCCTACGGACACAATGCGTGTGTGAGCTTAGCCCCAACGCTCGGGCGGCGCCTTTAGGCGCTCCGCCCCCGTGCCCGAAGCGCCTACAAGCTGTAGAGCGCCGCGCGGTCGCGGACGTCACGCATGTAGGCACCGGACTGGTTGTAGGCGAGCAGCGCGGCTTGCCAACCCTCTGCCGTCTTCAGATCGCCTCCGCGAGCGCAGAGATAGCGCGCCGCTGACAGGGCAGCGTCGTCGATGTTGTCGGGATCGACGCGGCCGTCACCGTTGGCATCCACACCCCAGTTCTTCCACGTTTCGGGGATGAACTGCAGCGGGCCCATCGCCCGATCGTGGACCGAATCCCCATCCTGGACACCGCCGTCGGTGTCCCTGATCTCCGCAACGTTGGGTCCGCCGTCGAGGGGCACCCCACGAATCGGCGGCGAGACCTGACCATCGGGCGCCACCGTCGAGCCGCGGTAAGTGCCGTGTTTGCTCTCCACGCTCGCGATACCCGCGATGGTCGTCCAGCCGATACCGCAATCGGGCTGGGTCTCGCTCATGACCGCGGCAGCGTAGGCATACGCCTCGAGTGCGGTGACCGAGATGGCGAGAGTTTCGGAGCGTTGCGCTGCCCACTCGTTGAGCTGGCTTGCTGTGCGGCCGGGTGCGTTGATGTCGATCGCAGGTAGCGGAGCGCCGACCCCCGGTGGCACGCCGTCAGGGACATCGACACGCGGTTGCCGCAGATCGCCAACGAATCCGACAGCGACGATCGCAGCCGCGATCAACACGAAACCCGCGACAACCGCGGCACCCAAGGCCTTCAACTTCACCTCCACATCATCCACAAGGTTTATGAGGACGGGCTGAGAGAGCCGCCGTTCGAACCAGGGCCAACTGCTGGCAACCTGCCACCATCGCAGATTCGTACCTGTTCGTTTCTCGTTGTTTTGTCTGTTTCGACGTGCATAATTGACGCCGGGTGGACATCCTCGAACACTCGCTGGAGGATTGATTCCTCTCGCGGTCGAACTAATCAAGGGATTTGCGTGCATTGTCGACTTTGTAATTCGGACCGACTACTCAGTGTTCTCGATCTCGGCGCAACTCCGCCGTGCGAGAAGTTCCTCGAATCCGCCGAACTCGATCTGCCCGAACCGACATATCCGCTGCACCTGCGTCTCTGCGAAGAGTGCCTGCTACTGCAGATCCCTCCGCTGATCACTCCAGAAGAGACCTTCACCGAATACGCGTACTTCTCCTCCTTTTCCGACAGCTGGGTCCAGCACGCAAAGAGCTTCGTCGACGGCGCCATCGAGCGACTCGGCTTGGACGAGTCGTCGTTCGTCGTCGAAGTAGCCAGCAACGACGGCTATCTCCTACAGCACGTCGTCGCTGCCGGTGTCCCATGCTTGGGGATCGAGCCCTCAGTCAACGTCGGTGCTGCCGCGCGCGACCGTGGTGTGCCGACCGAAACCGCTTTCCTCGACGAGGAACTCGCCGCCGCCGTCACCGCCGAACATGGCAGAGCGAACCTCGTCGCAGCGAACAACGTCTACGCGCACATTCCGGATCTGCTCGGCTTCACTCGTTCTCTACGAGCACTTCTCGCGGACGACGGCTGGTTGAGCATCGAGGTCCACCACGCCCAGAACCTCGTCGAACTCGGTCAGTTCGACACGATCTACCACGAGCATTTCCAGTACTACACAGTGCTTTCCGCTACTCGTGCACTCGCAACGGCAGGGCTGACCGTCGTGGATGTCGAGCTGATTTCCACCCACGGCGGCTCGATCCGAGTGTGGGCGCGGCCCGAGGCCGTGGCCGGGGAGCCGTCCCAGCGCTACCGAGACATCTTGGCGGCCGAAGAGGCGGCGGGGTTGCACGATGTCGACGGCTACCGCGAACTCACACCACGCACTCAGAAAGTTCGCCAAGATCTACTTCGCTACCTCCTGGATCGGCGTGCGGAGGGAAAGCGTGTCGTCGGCTACGGTGCACCAGGCAAAGGCAATACACTCCTCAACTACTGCGGTATTCGTACCGACTTGCTGGAATACACAGTCGACCGAAATCCCTACAAACACGGTCGATTCACCCCCGGCACAAGAATTCCGATTCTGCCGATCGAGCAAATCGAAAAAGACCGGCCTGACGTAGTCGTCGTTCTGCCGTGGAATCTCGAAACAGAACTGACCGAGCAGCTACGACATATCTCCGAATGGGGTGGACGGCTCGTCTACCCCCTCCCACACGTGCACGAAGCCGACCTGAGAAGCACCGAGAGGGACGCGCGATGAAGGTAGTTCTGTTCTGCGGCGGATACGGCATGCGGATGCGAAACGATTCCAGCGATGTCATCCCCAAGCCGATGCAGATGGTCGGCCCCCGGCCCTTGATCTGGCACGTCATGCGGTATTACGCCCACTTCGGCCACAAAGACTTCATTCTCTGCCTCGGCTACGGCGCCGAGCACATCAAGAACTACTTCCTCGAGTACGAGGAAGCTGCATCGAACGACTTCGTTCTTCGGGACGGCAAAGTCGAATTGCTCCACACCGATATCAGCGACTGGTCCATAACGTTCGCTGACACGGGTGTCGAGTCCGCAATCGGCGAGCGACTCCGGCGGGTCCGCAAGCACCTCGACGGTGACGAGTACTTCCTGGCAAACTACGCCGACGTGCTGACCGATGCGCCGATGGACGAGATCATCGACAAGTTTCATGCCTCCGGTGCAGCGGCCTCGATGTTGATCGTTCCGCCGCAGTCCTCGTTCCACTGCGTCGACGTGACCGAGTCCGGCGTCGTCACCGAAATCGCGCCCGTCAGCCGCATGCCGATCTGGGAGAACGGCGGATTCTTCGTTCTCAGCAACGAGATCTTCGACCTACTACCTCCGGGTGGCGACCTCGTCGAGGACGTGTGCGGGACGCTGGCCCAGCAGGGTCGCCTGTTCGGCTACAAGCACCTCGGTTTCTGGAAGCCGACCGACACCTTCAAAGAGCGTGCCGAACTCGACGCCAACTATCAGCACGGCATCCGTCCGTGGATGGTGTGGGAAGCCGAAGATAAGGAAGACGTCGTAGCCCCCGCATGATCGAACTGGCAACGCGGGGCGTCACCGAACTAGCTGTACTCGGGGCGCACTGCGACGACATCGCGATCGGTATGGGCGGAACGCTCCTTACGACCGCGCAGTCGGTCCCGGACCTGCGGGTGCATGCCCTCGTCCTTTCCGGCGGCGGGACACCTCGGGAAGCCGAGGAACGCTCGGCGCTTGCGGCGTTCTGTCCGGACACCGACCTCACCGTGACGATTCTGGACATTCCCGACGGTCGCGCGCCCGCGCATTGGAATCGAATCAAGGACGAACTCGCTGCCTTTCGCCGTACGTGCAACCCCGACATCGTGTTCGGTCCGCAGCGCGACGACGCTCACCAGGACCATCGGCTGCTCGCCAAGGTCCTGCCGACGGAATTTCGGGATCACCTGATCCTCGGCTACGAGATTCTCAAATGGGAAACGGATACTCCGCGCCCGACGATGTTCCATCCGATCGAGACACGGTCGGCGCAGGAGAAAGTGCGCCTGCTGCACGAGCACTACCCCTCGCAAGTGGTTCACGATTGGTTCGACGATGCGTCGTTCCTCGGCCTGTCCAGGCTGCGGGGCGTGCAATGCCGAAGCGAACACGCCGAGGCGTTCGTAATAGAAAAAGCGACGATTTCATTTGGAGGGCAATGACATGCGGGTTCTCGTAACCGGTCATCAGGGATATCTCGGCACGGTGATGGTGCCGATTCTGCAGGCGGCGGGGCACGATGTCGTCGGCCTCGACTCCGGGCTGTTCGCAGAATGCATCCTCGGACCGGCACCGGTGGACCCGCCAGGTCTCGCAGTGGATCTGCGCGACGTCACGGTCGATCAGCTGCGCGGCTTCGACGCCGTGATTCACCTTGCGGCGCTGTCGAACGATCCGCTTGGCGCCCTCGCCCCCGAAATCACCTACGACGTCAACCATCACGCGTCGGTCCGGCTCGCAAAGCTTGCGAAGGACGCCGGGGTCGCCCGCTTCCTCTACGCCTCCACCTGCTCCGTATACGGTTCCGCCGGTGAGGAACTCGTCACCGAGACCGCGCCGCTACGGCCGCTGACGCCGTACGCCGAAAGCAAAGTTCGTGTCGAGGACGACGTCGCCGCGATCGCCGATTCGGGCTTCACACCGGTATTTCTGCGCAACGCAACAGCATTCGGCTTCTCGCCACGGCTGCGCGCAGACATCGTGTTGAACAACCTTGTCGGCCATGCGGTTCTGACCGGTGACGTCCGTGTGTTGTCCGACGGCACACCGTGGCGACCCCTTGTGCACGCCCAGGACATCGCAGCGGCTTTCGCCACCTGTCTGACCGCTCCCGTCGACAAGATCAATTGCATCGCGTACAACGTCGGAACAGAGAAAAACAACCTCACCGTCGCGCAGATCGCAGAGGCCGTCGTCGACGCCGTCCCGAACTCGAAGCTGCTGATCACTGGTGAGAGCGGCGCCGACCCACGCTCCTACCGCGTCGACTTCTCGGCCATGCGCAACGCACTCGGCTTCGAAGCACAGTGGACGATTCCAGAAGGTGCGGTCGAGCTGTACAAGGAATACACGTCGGCTGGACTGTCGAGCGACGACTTCTTCAAGCGTTTCACTCGCCTGCCGCACCTCGAAAAGCTACAGGCGGCAGGGATTCTCGATGAGACGATGCGTCGGCGACCCACCGCAGAGGCGTGAACACGCTAGACCGATTGCAGCAACTGCGCCCAACTGCCTGCGGCGGCGTCACGTGCGGACACGATCGCGACGGCACGCGGCCACTCGATCGCCAGCTCAGGATCGTTGTAGGCGACGCCCAGATCCTCCGTTGGATCATGTGGTCTGTCGATCCGATAGCAGACGTCGGCCGTATCGGTGAGCGCTTGGAATCCGTGCAGAAAACCCGGCGGCACGTAGAGGTGCCGGAACTCGACGTCGTCGAGCAGAAAGGCTTGCTGCTCACCGAAAGTCGGCGATTCCCTTCGGATATCGACGAGCACGTCGTGAACGGCACCATTGGCGCATCGCACGAGCTTTGCTTCGCCACGACCCGATCGTCCATGCATGCCGCGGACAACCCCCGCGACCGAACGCGACTGCGAGTCCTGCGCAAACGACGCGGCACGCACCGGACCCGGAGTTGCACCGTCGAACACATCGACATCGAAGGTTCGGGTGAACAGACCTCGGTCGTCGCGGAACGGCTCCGGGATGAAAACGAGTACGTCCGCAAGGTCGGTCGATTCGATTCGCATCCATCAATGATGCCCGATTGGTTCGGAGGTACGTCGTGATCTGCAGAGCCTGCGCAAGTTCGGACACAGTGCGCGTGTTGGATCTCGGAAAGGCGCCCGCCGCAGACTTTTTCCCGCTCGCAGAGGATCCGGTGTCGACGTCGGAGACAACCCACGATCTCGCGATGGATCTGTGCCGTGTTTGCGGACTCGCGCAACTGGCCGACGACGACACCGTCACCGACGAACCCCGCGGCGTCGAACCGCAGGCGCTACGTGATCAAGCGGAAGACGCCATCGCACGCGTTGCAGCAGCCGGCTGGTTGCGCGGCACCACCGTCATCGAGTTCGGTAGCCCCCACGGCGGTACGTGGGTACCACTGTTGCTGGAGCGCGGTTTCTCGGAGGCTGTCGCCGATTCGGCCGCTGCGGTCGTGCTCGACTGCTTCGGGATCATGCACGAACCCGACCAACGCGCGGCTTTCGCGCGCCGTGCTGCGGCGACGGCGCGCGACGGCGTGCTACTGCTGCAGTTCCATTCACTCGCAGCGATCGTGCAGCAGGGGCAGTGGAATGCGCTGCGGCACGGCCACTTCGGCTACTACTCTCTCACCGCACTGACCGCACTGCTTCGCGACGCGGGGATGCACGTCCACGCAGCATGGGAGTTCGACCTGTACGGGGGCACCGTTCTAATCGCAGCGCGGCACGACGAAGTCGAGCCGGACGAATATGTGACTACGATCCTCTCGGCCGAAGCGGCGATGGGACTGCAAGATCCACATGTTGTCGCCGCGCTGCAGCGCGCTGCATCTGCCGAAACGAAAGCGTTGGACGAATGGCTCGACCACGAGGTCGCGGGTGGTCGGCGGGTGTACGCGTACGGTGCGGCGTCGCGTGCCGTCGCGTTGTTCGCACTTGCGGGCGTGAATGCGTCCCGACTAACGGCGGTCGCCGACGCTGCACCGGCCAAACAGGGGCGTCGAATGCCCGGCACCGATGTACCCATCATCTCGCCGGAGTCGCTTGTCGCAGCCGCCCCGGACACCGTGCTGCTGACTCTGCCCGATCTGCTACCCGAAGTTCGCCGACGCTATCCGGAAATCAGCGACCGCTTGACCCTCGGACCGGCCTGAAGGTGTCAAGCGTCAGGCGTGCGACGATTGAGGACCTTCGCGGGAACGCCGGCAACATGCACGTCGTCCGGCACATCCTTGATGACGACCGCTCCCGGCCGCACCTCTACTCGGTTGCCGACCCGCACACCGAATACACCGCAGTTCGGGCCGAGAAAAACGTCGTCCCCGATAACCGGGTAACTACCGTGGGCACCGCTACCGATGGTTACGCCCTGATGAATACGACAGCGCGCGCCGACCGTCGCTCCCCCGTTCACAGTGATCGTGCCGATGTGCGCGATCGACAGTCCTGGGCCGAAAACGTTGCGCGGAATCGTGTATCCAAGGCGCTCGGCAAGAAATTTCGTCCGCAACGCGTACCACACGAAGAAGCAGCGGCCGATCGGATCCCGACGCACATTCGCCCAGTACTCCGACTTCCGAAGCAGACGCTGGAAATACGCGCTGCGCTGCGTAAGTCGATACCGCAACCGCCACCGATCCAGATCGTGTGCAGCGAGGTCCTCCGCAAGAAACTGCTTCAAACTGTCTTTGGAGTCGATCACCGAATGATGATCGCTTATTGCGCAGTGTCAGCCAACTCCGGCATCGGCGTATTCTCCGTTTCCGGAACAGAACGGCGATTCGGTCGTCGTATTCGAAAGGGGTCGCTGTGAGCCGGATCGGTTGGTACGCGCGCCGATTGCGCACCATGAATGTGCGTGAAATCGCTTGGCGAGCAGGCCGGTTCGGGCAGAAGAAACTCGCGCGCGAGGTCGATTGGAAGTCTGCCGAACGCCGGCTGTTCTCTCGCGGCGAGCCGAATTGGGACGAACTCCTACGGCATTTCCGCACCGGCACAGGGCGGCCCGTGCTACTTGACGGCAAACGTGCCACCGACGTCGCAGTGGCTAACCCGGATGCGGCGAAGGCCGTGGTCGAGGCCGCAGAGCGGATACTTGCCGGAGAAGTCACCTATTTCGGCTACCCAGCTGCCAACGTAGGAACGCCGATCGATTGGAATCTCGATCCGCTGTCGGGTTATCGCTGGCCAACCACGCCGGCGGACAAGCTCGATCATCGGACGGCTGCGGGCGACCCCAAGTGGATCTGGGAACTGAACCGCCTTCAGCATCTGCCATGGTTGGCCCAGGCCTGGCTATTCACCGGCGACGACCGTTTCGCCGATGCGGCCTTCGATCAACTCGACGGCTGGATGGACGAGCAACTCCCCGGTGTCGGAATTGCCTGGCGTGGTGCCTTCGAGTGCGGTATCCGAGCCACGTCGGTCGCCATCGCACTGCAGGGTCTTCGCACCTCACCGGCTCTCACTCCGGAGCGGTATCGGCGCATCGTCACCTTGCTGCACGAGAGCGCTCGGCGCTGCTGGCGTGAACGCTCACTCTTCAGTTCTGCAAACAATCATCTGATCGGCGAACTTACCGGCCTGGCAACGGTCGCGATCTTGTTTCCGGAACTGGCGAACGCGCACAAGTGGGAACGACGCGCGCTTGGCTTGCTCGAGGAGCAGGCGCCGCTGCAGATTCTCGACGACGGTGCCGGCGCCGAGCAGGCTGTCGGCTACCAGGTTTTCACCGCCGAACTCATCGGTGTCGTCGTCGCGCTGCTGTCCTTGCGCGGCGACCAGCCCCCCAGTCGGCTCGTCGATGCAATCGACCGAAGTGCCGAATATCTAGGTGCCATCGTCGGTCCGAACGACCCGCAGCCTCGATACGGCGACGACGACGAGGGTTTCGCTCTGCGGCTCGGCCCCGAACCCCTCCGCACCGTTCGCGATCACCTCGGCATCGTCGCCGCTCTGACCGGAAACGACGCGGCGAGGCGCTACGGCACGCCCTCGATCACGTCGGCGTGGCTGTCCGAGGCGCTCGGCGTCACGCACGGCGACAGTTCGCCACCGGCTCTTGGAGTCGGGTTCTATGCGGCGACTGGCGGATTGGTCGTGCTGCGCGGTGGAAAGCGGCGAGCCACAATGGACGTGGGTCCTTTGGGGTACCTGTCGATCGCTGCGCACGGACACGCCGACGCGCTGGCGGTCACGCTGAGCATCGATGGGCACGACGTCATCGGCGATCCGGGCGCCGGAAGCTACTATGGCCACCCCGAACGCCGAGTTGTCTACCGCGGCACTCGAATGCACCCCACCGTCTGCGTCGACGGGCAAGATCAGTCACTGATCGGCGGACCCTTCATGTGGACAGATCAGGCCGATGTCGTGGTCCGTGCCGTCGACATCGACGGTGGCGTCGTGGACGCCGAGCACAACGGCTACCGTCGCTTGGCGGAGGCTGTCACTCATCGACGATGGCTGACGGCCGGACCGGACTTGTCCTACCTGGCCGTCGTCGACCTGCTCAGCGGCACAGGCCGACACGAAGCACACCTCGGTTGGCCGCTTCATTCGTCCTTGAGTGCGACATCGAGCGCCTCGGGGCACTTGGTCGACCGAGACGGTCTTCCTGTTCTTCAGCTCGAGTATGCGGCGACCGGTCCGATCGCCACCGAACAGACGAGGGGCGACACCGCAACACATCTCGGCTGGTGGTCGGAGCGGCTCGAAGCACAGGACCCCGCGTGGCTGATCGGAGCGCGCGCCGACCTAGCCACTCCCTTCGCGATGGTGACTATCCTCCGCCCGCTGGACGGTGAAACGGGCGCGCCGATAACAGAACTCGACGTCAAGGTCCATGGCAAGCAGATCGACATCGCGTGGTCCGACGGCGATACCCCCCACACGATCACTGTGGATACGACGGTCGATGGTGGTATCGAACTTACGCCTTGACAGCTGCAGGATCGACTCAACAGCTCCGATTGCCAAGTGCACGAACATAACCCGCCGTTTGGTACAGGTAGGCCCAGGCCCAGTAGCCGATCGAAAGCTCCTCGCGGCTCGGCGTCATGACCACGTCACCGTCGAAGCACTGTTCGATGATGTAGCGCGCTCGCGAGATGTGCGGCAGGTAGGTGACAACGATGACGGATGTCCAGCCCCGCTCTTCCGAAAGTTGGCGGAGTTCGCGCGCTTCACCTTTCGTCGTCGCAGGATCGGGCGCGAAACATTCGAGGGCGATCCCCTCGGGTGGAAATTCACATGGTTCGCGGACCTCGTCGATATCGGTATCCGGTCCGTACGGGTTGGAGAACAACACGACCGGGGCGTAACCCCGCCGCGCCAATTCGATTCCGTAGGTGTATCGATCGGTGCCGTAACCACCGAGAACCAGAATGACATCGGCTCGCTGCAGAGGATCGATCTGCGGCCGCACGAACACCGGAAATCCCGCTCCGACGAGCGCAAGCACCACAACGATGAACACGACAGCGCAACGCAGCAACCGTCGTTTCGACCGCTGTGGAGCAGACGGGGTCATTCCGTTGTCGTCGACTCTGCTGACTCGGTCGGCTTGTCAGCGGTTCCCGCTCGACGCGTACGCGCACGAACGGCGTCGACAATCGGTTCGAGCAACGCAGGCGCGAGCAGTCGAATCAGGACCAAGAAGATCAGCGCGAACACGACACATTCCGCCAGCACCAATCCGAGTCCGCCGATCAACCCGTGCTCACCCGCACGGAGCACGAAGTATTGAACCGGCCCGACGATTGCGACGGCAACGCATGCTGCGACCAGCGGCGGCAGGAGGCAACGAACGAGCTCGCCGACGTGCAATCCGACGACGGAGCGTGCGGCGGCCAGACCCGTCAAGCCGGTGAGCACGGCAGAAACCGAAATTGCCACGCCGACGCCGCTGAGTCGCCACGGCAGTAGAAGCAACAGCAGCGAAATCGCGCTGACAGCGCCGACGCCGGTCATCCAGTACAGCCGCTGCGGTTGACCGGCACCTTTCATCGCTTCGGCCGTCACCGACATCAGCACAACCCCGAGGCCCGCAGCCGACATCGTGACGACCATCGTGCCTGCCTCGTGCCATTGCGCACCGAGCAGCAGAACGATCGCGGGCTCGCCTATCACGGCTAGCAGACCGACAGCTGGAACAACGGCAAACCACATCCACGTCAGCGCGCGCATGAAGCCGGCGCGAAACCGCTCTGCGTCACCCGCAATCCTCGAAAACGCGGGAAACAACACGTAGGAACAGATCTGAATGATGGCCATGACCGGCGTGAACGCGAGCCGACGACCGTAGCGATAGTTACCGAGGGCGGCAGCGTCGAGCCGATGTCCGACGATCACGACCTCGAGCGATTCCACAGCACGATCGATCACACTGTCGATCAAGAGCGGGAACGCGAAACTTGCCATCTGCCGCCACAACCGAAACCTGAAACGGCCACGCAACGGTCGCCAACCGGACAGCCCCCACGCAGCGATCACCGATAGCACCAGCGACACGTAATAGCCGATGACGAGTGACCACACGCCGAAATCGTTGGCAGCGAGCACGATCGAAACGACTGCAAAGGAAATCGCGTTGATCGGATCGACGATGATGCGGCGCTTGAATTGGAAGGCCCTCTGCATCAATGCGTCCGGTACAGCCATCAACGCGGTCAACAGCACAGTTCCGGCTGTTACCGCCGTGACGAGGCCGACCTCCGGCTCGTCGAACACGTTCGCGGCGACGGGTGCACAGGCGAGGATCGCAAGTGCGAGCAGAACACCCGTCGCCAAGGTGACCCAGAAGACCGTCTCGGCGGCATCGTCGATATCGCCCTCGCGCTGAATCAGCGCGTGTGACAGCGTGCTGTGCGAAAAGATCACGACGAACGTGGTGAGAACCGTGCCCGCGGTGAAGATTCCGACTTCGACCGGAGTGAGGAGGTGCGCTAGTACGACTGTTTGGATCAACGCTGTCAACTGAACAGCGATGAGTCCGATCGCGGACAGTGCCGCACCACGGCGCAGCCCACCGCTCAAACCGCCGCTCGTCGCGCCACCGGCTTTCTCGCCGGTTTCGGGTCCCTCGGTAGGTGTCACCGCTTGATTGCCGAAACTAGCCTGCCGACGGCATGCGACAACTTCGTCGTGATCTTCTGCTTTGCCGGGTGCGCTACGCGCAGTGCGCCTGGCGCGATGTTGACCGCAGCAAGGACCATCGCCGCACGAACTGTTCTGCGTTGTGCGAATGCTTCGCGCGCGGCGAGGCGAGCGCCGACATCGTCGCCGGACAGCAACGCGAACCGCGCCCGTCGTAGCAGCACCCAGTAGCGCAGTGTCCGCAAAGTCGATTCCAGTGCGGCTTTGGCTTCTTCGTCAGATGGAGCCGCGTAGGAGAACGAACGCTCCAGTTCTTCGGCGAAGGCCTCGACCGCCTTGGGGTCGCGCGTCAACGAATCGCTGCGCAACCGGAAGCGTGCCAATCGCTGCGGCAGCACCCGAATGTCGTAGCGATCGACCATACGTAGCCAGATGACTACCGACTCGTGAAGTTCCTGGTCACCACGGTCGTAGCCGCCGACCTCTTCCCACACGCTCTGTCGAATCGCCGCCGTGTAGTACGGCACATATCCGCCGACGAGGTCGGTCAGGTTGAGCCGGTGTTTGGGATCAGGCTTCTTCTTGATGTTGGTGGAGCGGTAGTACCCGATCGGTAGGTCGAGGCCGTCGTCGTCGAATCGGAAGGCATCGCAGCCCACCGCGTCCACCCCAGGGTCGGAATCGACGAGTGCCGCCACTGCGCGACAGAAACCAGGCAGCACTTGATCGTCGCTGTCCAACACGACGAAAAAGTCACCACTCGCCGCCTCGGCAGCAGCCATGACGCCACCGGCGTAGCCCTTGTTCTCCTGACGCACCAACCGAATTCGTTCGTCGGACGCGTAACTCTGCACAATGGCGGCGATCGCGTCGTCCATACCGTTGTCGACGACGACGAGTTCCCAGTCGGGGCTCGTCTGTGCCAACACGGACTCGATGGTGTCGCCCAGGTAGGCCTCCGTTTTGTACGCAGTCGTCAAAAAGCTGAACTTCTTCGATTTCTGCGCGCTCATCTCGACTACCAGCCGATGCCCAGGTAGCCAGGCTGCAGGCGACGTTTCTCCGCATCCGGAAGCCTGACCACGTCGATCACCGTCTTGTCCGGTCCGATGTTGTCGATCGACTCGACGACGTTCGCTTCTTTGGTTCCCGCGATGAACACCTCGCCGTGTTCGACGACCGCAGCGATGTCGCCGGTCAGCAACTGGCCGATGTGCGGTACACGGTCTTCGATGTACTCGCGGTTGGCTCCCATCAGTCGAGACAGCGCCACGTTCGCGTCGTAGATCAGCACGTCGTAGCCTTTGCCGATCAAGCGCTCCGCGAGCTCGACCATCGGGCTTTCCCGCAGATCATCGGTGCCGGACTTGAAGGACAGACCGAAGATACCGACTTTACGCCTACCGAGGTTCGTCACCATGTCGACGGCCCGCTTCAACTGAGTTTCGTTGGAAGCGAGCAGGTTTGCCAGTACCGGAATGTCGATGTCGTTCTGTCGCGCAGTATGTGTCAGCGCTCTGACATCCTTCGGCAGACACGAACCGCCGAAAGCGAAACCGGGCTTGAGATAGGCGGGGCTGATGTTCAGCTTGGTGTCGGCGAGAAAGATGTCCATGACGGCATGCGAGTCGAGGCCAAGTTTTTGACAGACTGCGCCGATCTCGTTGCCGAAGGCGACTTTGAGAGCGTGAAAGCTGTTGTCCGCGTACTTCGTCATCTCGGCAACTGCGATAGGAACGCGGAATCGCGGGCCACCGAGCCCCTCGTACAGGTCCATCACGAGTGCACCGCTGCGCTCATCGCTCTCACCGACGACGGTCTTCGGCGGATTCTCGAAGTCGAACACGCTGCTGCCCTCCCGGAGGAATTCCGGATTCACACACACCCCGAAATCGATGCCGGCCTTCTTGCCCGACGCCTTCTCCAAAGCAGGGACCAGAATGCCCTCGCACGTTCCGGGAACCATCGTGCTTCGGAAGCAGACGACGTGCCAGCCGTCCTTGGTCGCGAGAGCGGCGCCGATCTCCTCGCTCGCACTCTCCAGATACGCCGTCGAAAGACCACCACCGGGAGCAGAGGGCGTACCGACGCACACAATCGAAATATCCGTGGCATGCACGGCCTTCGCCGCATCGTCGGACACGGTCAGGTGTCCCGATGCGACAACTTCGGCGGTCAGCTCGCCGATGCGCTCTTCGACCACCGGCGCCTTGCCTTGCCGAAGGAACTCAGTCTTCTGCGGATTGACATCCACGCCGATCACCGAGTGCCCTCGGGATGCGAGGCATGCAGCCGAAACACAGCCGACATAACCGAGCCAGAAAACGCTTACCGCCAGTACGTCACCCGAATGCGGGGTCAGTTCACCCGCCCTTGTCATCACAACGAGAATGATCGCAGAAAACACACCGCTCGTTAGCCAAAGAACGCACGCGGTCACACGCGGATGGATGAATAATTGGACATTGCGCCGTTAACGCTCGGCAACTCTGGTGGCCGACGCCGTTCGTCGTCACAGCAGAAGTCGAGTAGCCAGTTCGCTGTGAAATACTCGCGGACGCCGCAGCGATGGCATATCGAGACCTCGTCCACGCGCACGAAAGCAGGTCACATGACACCGCCAGGTGGAGCAAAGAGCCTCAAACATCGCATCAGGCGTGCACATCCCTTGCGTTTTCCGATGCGCCGCACGCTCGATGCACTCGATCACGCCGACGCGACGCGGATCAAAGGGTTTCAAGAGAAGCGCCTCCGCGCCCTCGTGCGTGTCGCTGCCGCACGGGCGCCCTTCTACCGCGAGTACTTCCGGACCTCCGGTATCGACCCGCGCGACATTCGCACTCTCGAAGATCTGGCACTGCTACCGCTCATCTCACGGACCGATCTGGCCGAACGAGCCGAAGATTTTCTCGTCTATCCGCGCAAGCTGATGTGGGCCGCCCGGTCGAGCGGAACGTCCGGCGCTCCGATCGCCAGCTATCGCACCATGGGATCGTCGGTCTACGAGTTGTCGGTGCTCGAACGCCAGTGGGGTTGGTTCGGTCTGCCGGCGGATTCGAAGCGTGTCGTACTACGCGGCAGCGACTTCGCCGCTGATCAGGACGGTAAGCCGACGCAGCTGCTGCCCGGCGCGCGGCAGCTGATGGTGTCGAGTTTTCACCTCACGCCGGAGCACCTCGGCGACATTCTCGACGAAATCCGTCGCTTTGCGCCGGACGCGATCGAAGGCTGGCCGTCGAGCATCGCACTTCTTGCTGCGCTGCTGCGTGAACAAGGTGAGAAAGTCCCCGTCACAGCGATCATCACGTCGTCCGAGGTGATGACGCCCGGTCAAATCGCACTCATGCGCGACGTCTTTGCCGGACCTATCGTCGACCACTACGGCCAGACCGAACGCGTCACGATGGCGGGAAGCTGCGAAGCGGGAAGCTTCCACGTCTTTCCCGATTACGGCATCGTCGAGCTGCATCCTGTCGATGGTTCCGACACGAGGTGGGAAATCGTAGGAACAGCGTTGCACAACTGGGGCTTTCCGCTCTTCCGCTATCGCACCGGCGACGAAGTCGGCCCCGCAGCGACAGGACCGTGCGCATGCGGTCGATCCTACGAACTTCTCGGCGCGATCGATGGCCGAGTCGAAGATTCGTTCACCGCTGCCGACGGCCGGCTCCTGCCGTTACCGTCGACGATCATCGACGACCTCGACGGCCTCCGCGAAGCGCAGATTGCCCAGCTTGCGCCGGGAAGGTTCGAGGTGAGAGTGGTTCCCGGCGACGGCTACGACGCTGACGCGACGATGGCGCATGCTCGGCGCAATGTCGATCGGATGTTCGGAGCGGACCAGATTTTGACGCTCAAGGAGTTCGACCGTCTGCAACGACCCGCGAGCGGCAAGCTCAAATCGGCCGTGGTGGAGAACGCAGTCCCGACGCCGACATCTGGACCCGTGCCAGAATGAAGCGTGAGTGACCCTGGCCGGCCCGAGCCGACGAACTGGTTCCGCCGTTGGCATCTCTACGCGATCACGCTCGGCGCAACCGTCGTGCTCGTCGTTTCGTACTTCTCGGATCTCGGGACCGAGTCGGTCCAATTGGTAGCGCCACCGATTCGTGACAACACCTCGCCGCTGCCCTATCCGCGCACAGGGACCTATTTCATCGAGCACGACGCGTTGCCGACCGTCGAAGAACTCGCGCGATACGACGTCGTCGTGATCGACAGCGAGTGGCAACACCGCGCACCGAAATCGTTCTTCGACGATCTGCGGCGAGCGAATCCCCAGGTGCGATTGCTCGCCTATGTGAACCCGGTTTATGCGCTTCGAGAAATTGGGTCGCGAGAGTACTGGGCTAACAACTACAAGATCTGGCAATTCGGCGACGACAAGGTGAGCCGCTTTCCCGACGAGTGGCTTGCCAGAACCGCGAACGGCGAACTGGCCGATGTCTGGGACGGCCGCTATCTGACCAACCTCACCGACGAAGCTCCGCGGGTGAACGGTCAGTTGTACGTCGAGTACGTCGCAGATTGGGTGATCGATCAGATCTGGTCGACCGGGATCTGGGACGGGATTTTTCTCGATGTGTGGGGCGATCGGCTCTACAACACCGATCACGAGTCGTGGGATATCGATCGAAACGGGACCGACGAACTACCAGAGCAGATCTATGGTCCCGATACACCGATGGACCGTGGCCTGACCATCGGTGAACAACGGATGCGCGCCGCGATGCCGACCGCGCTACTGGTGATCAACGGTGTCCGCGTACTTCGGTCGGCGATGATCGACGGACGGGTGTGGGAAAGTTTCACGGACCCGCTCGCTGATCGAGAGGCGCTGGCCGACCTGACCAATTACGTCGACGTCTCGACCGGAACCGACCATCGGCTACCCGGCATGATGATGACCATCGACACCCGCCGTGTCGAAGCCGGTTCGCCGCAGGATTACCAACGCGCCCGCTTCGAGTTGGGCGCAACGCTGCTACAGGACGGCTACTGGGCTCCGATGGGCAGCAACTACGGCGAGATCGCCTATTACGACGAGATGGACGGGGGTGGACTCGGCCGCGGATATCTCGGTCGAGCACGCGAAGACAATCCGGACATGGCCGCGTTGAGCAAGCCGAGTGTCGACGGCACCGGTTCGCCCGCGACAGGCGTCTTCCGGCGGGATTTCGACAACGGGATCGTGCTGGTCAATGCGGGCGATGCGCCGCAAACAATCACACTGGAGCGGACCTATCGACGATTGCGTGGAACGCAGGATCCGAACACGAACAACGGCGAAGAAACAACGGCGGTTACGCTCGCACCGAAGGACGGCATTGTCCTGCTTCGATAGTCTCTTCGACGTCCCTCCGACCGTTGGACGACCGCAAGTACGAGCACAAGTTACGGTGGTGAAAATGTCAGTACGACGGTACGGCGCAAAGGCTTCCGTGGCACGAAGCGCACTCGGCGCCGCCGCGATCATCGGGCTGGCGCTACTCGCCGGATGTACCGATTCGACGACTATCACCCTCCCACCGGTGACAACACAAGCTCCAGACAGTCCATACAACCAAGACCGCAAGACTGGTGTACCCGAAGGCGAGGCGGTCGGGATCTCGTTGACGAAGATCACCGTCCGCCGAAACGGCGACACCGATCGTGTCGAGTACCAGTTCACCGGCGACGCGATTCCTGGCTGGACCGTGCAATATGTGAGCCAGCCGGTTCAAAATGGCACGAACCAACCGTTCCCCGTAGCGGGCCGATGGATTCTAGAGGTCCTCATTCGCGAAGCACCGAACCCTTTCGGTACGACCGCACCGCCGTACTCGGGTCCGGACACCCTGACGAGTCCCGAAGCCAAGTCGATCGCCGAGGTCCGCTACTCGACTGTCGATCGGCAGGTGACTCAATCGTTTATCGGATTGAATGCCGATCAACCGGTGTTTCGAGTCACGTCGCTGGAGAATCCGACTCGAATCATTGTGGACATCGGCGCCTAGCAATCGGCATTCCTCGTCCCCACGACGGCCAAGTAACGTAGAACTCGTTATGCGGGATGAACATGCCGGGCGCGACTCGTACCGGTGCATCGTGCGGATCGATGCGATCACGTTTTCTCAACGCAGATCTTGACGGAGGGCAATTGTCACCCACACTAGGTACCCATATCGAAAGGGTCTGGCGGCGGCGTCGCATGGTCATCGCGATCACGCTGGTCTGCGCGGTCGGATCCGTAATTGCATCGCTTGGTAATCAGACGACTTATACCGGTCGTGCTCTGCTGTCGGCATCGACGCAAACACGTGCGCCCGAGCAGGACGCAATTCTTGCGCAGGGCTACTCTTTCTACTTCAACGATCCGTCATACCAAGAAGTCGTGCGTGAGCGGTCGGGTATTCCGGACGACGTCACATCGTTCGTCGCACAGTTCGTGTCGGCAGGTCCGCTCCTCTATGTCCAGGCAACCGCGACCGATGCCGAGGTAGCGCGCGAGGCCGCAGGGAAGCTGGCACAAACCTTCATCGGCGAGATCAACGGCCATCTCGACGCGAGTCGCCAGCAGACGATCGACGACATGACGACGGCCTTCGACAAAGTATGGGGACCGAAGCTCGCGGCCGACGATCCCGAGGCCGACACCGCCCTGCTACAGCTGCAGAAGGAGATCGACGACCTCAACGGCAACCAGACCAACCGGCTCACTATTCTGCAGACCGACAGCGGCACCGTCGCCATGCCGGCGAGCAAGGTGATACCGCTCGCGAGCGGCGTCGTCGGCGGGCTCGTCCTCGGCTGCGTTGTGGCACTTCTGCTCGGAGCGCGAACGCGTCGGCTCTACACCGAAGCCGATGTCGCGGAGAAGACCGGCGTACGGGTATTGGAGACGATTCCGGTCGGCGGCGGTGGAGTCGACGAGGAACGTCGCCAAGTTCGGCTGCGACACCTCGCCAACATCGTCGCCAAGTCGAGCGCACAGTCTCCGGCGGTTGTCGCTGTGTGCCCTACCACACCTGGCACGGTCGGCAGCGAGGTTGCATTCGCTATCGCCCAGCAGAGAGCAATTCAAGGCGTCCATACGGTTTTCGTCCGCGCGAATCTCCGCGACGGTGCACAGGACGGACCCGGGGTCGCCGAATTCTTGAGCACACCAGGCGCATTGCACGTCCAGCGCGCCGCGGGTCCAGCCGAACTGGACATCGTTTCCCAGGGCGAGACCACGGGCGACCCGTACGGTCTGTTCGATCGCGAGCGGGTTCGTGAGCTCATCGGGCAAGCGGGCGACAACGCAGATCTCGTTGTGGTCGAAGCACCCCCGATCGCCTCCGCCGCCGAGGGTCAAGTCATCTGTGACGTCGCCGATCGCACGCTGCTGGTGCTCGAAGCCGGACGTACGACCGTCGAGGACGTTGCCGAAGCCATTCGCGTGCTCGAGCAGATGGGCGGCGACGTCATCGGCGCCGTTCTCGTCGAACGAACTCCACACCCTGCCGACCATTCGCGGCACCGCGTTGGGGCCGGCGCAACCGAAACGGTTCGGGCGGCGGACGTCCGCAGCGCGCGATGACATCGACGACATCACCGAAATCGGAGACACCGATGAAATCGGCCGCCCTGGCGCGGGTGGGCGATACCGTCCGGCAGGGCACGATCGAGCACAAACCGACCAGGTTCGCCGTCGCCGCCTTTGCCGTCGTTCTCGGACTAGCGGTGACGTTTTATGCCGCACCTCTTGTACCCTTCGGCCTCGTCGGCGCTGTCACCGGTTTGTTGGTCGGCATCGCACTTGTTGTTATCGGGCTGCGAAACCCTGTGTGGGCGTTCGTGTTTCTCATCGTCAGCATGTTCGTCCGTGCTGCTTTGCCGAAATTCCTGCCGACCGATCCCTTTCTGTTCGCGTTTGCAGGTCTGATCGTGTCGACGATCTTCTGGGTCGCGGCGCAGCCGGAGCGCCGGATTCGATTCGGCGCCGTCGAACTGACCATGGCGCTGTACGTCCTGTGGAACATCCACTCGATTCTCACGCCGCACGAGTACCGCCCGATCATCTATCCGCTGACCGAGGAGACCCTCAGTGTCACGCGCTATCTGCTGATCGGAACGGCGATACCGTTCGCGACCTACGTGATCTCGCGAGCAATCTTCAACACCGAACGGGCAATGCGCATCCTGATCGCCGCAATTCTCGGTTGCAGCGCGTACTCGGCATGGGTCAGCATTCTGCAGTTCCATGGACCTCGTGCACTCGTCTGGCCGCGCTACATCGTGGACACGCCAGGCTGGGAGGGACGAGCAAACGGACTACCGAACCAACCCGAGGTCAACGGCCTGATCCTCACGGTCGGATTCGTTCTCGCTTTGGTGCTGCTCGGCATGAAAGACCAACCGCGCTGGCGCAAGCCGATCTACGTGGCAATCACCGCCGCCTGCGGCTACGGGGTGTTCCTCACCCATACCCGCGCTATCTGGCTCGGCTTCGCGGTCATCATCATCATGGGCCTCGTCCTTGCCAAGGGCTATCGAGCCGGCTTCGTCATCACGACGCTCGGTGTTGTCGGTTACATCGTGATGAACTGGTCGACCTTCACCAGCGCGGACCGTGACGCCGGGGGCGTCGGGTCGACGAACGAAGTTTTCGACAGGCTCAACGCCGCCGCGACGGCACTGTGGGCCTTCTCCGAGAAACCCTTCACCGGCTGGGGGCTCGGGCGGTTCGTCTCGGTCAACACATATCACCACCAGCAATGGTCACCGCAGACCAAATGGGAACGCGGGCTGGGTATTCCAGCCCACCTGAACGAACTCGGAATTCTTGCCGAACTCGGTCTCATCGGACTGCTCCTGTGGTTGACCGTCCTGTTTCTCGTCTCGAAGAAACTCCTCAGCAGCTACCGCAGCCTGCCGGAGCGAGGCATTCTGGGTCGCCCCGTCGGCTTCGCCGCTCTGACAGCCTTCGTTTCGATCGTCCTCGCAGGCCTGTTCGTCGACCTACGGATGTTCGACTATCCGAGCACCATGGTGATGGCGTTGGTCGGCGCTACCGTCGGCACCGCCGAACGACTGACCCGACCCTACGAGCTCCCGCCGGATCCCTTGCGACCGTTACGAAAGACTCCGCTGTGAGTGCCGCCGCGAACCGAGCTTCTTGACCGGAGCTTCGTGACCTACTTCTTGGTTACCGAGGTTGCGAAGACACGTTCGTAGAAGGCGATGAGATTGCCACGCGAGGTGTCCCAGGACAGTTCGCGCTGCACACGATCGCGGCCGAACTCCCCCATCTCCTTACGTCGGACGGGATCGTCGAGCAATTCGTCGATCGCGACCGCGAAGGCAGCTTCGTCGTTAGCCGGCACATAGACTGCAGCCTCGGCAGCGGACACGCGTGCTTCCACGAGTTCGAAGGACACCAAAGGCCTTGCCATTGCCATGTATTCGACAACCTTGTTCATCGTCGACACGTCGTTGAGCGGATTCTTCGGATCAGGCGAGAGGCAGATGTCCGCAGTCGACAGGCAGGTCTGCAGGAACTCGTCGGGCACCCGTCCGGTGAACTCGACGATGTCGTCGATACCGAGTTCCTTCGACAGCGCCACCATGTCGTCGAAAGCGTCGCCGCCACCCATGAAGACGAAATGTGTGTCCGTGCGCCCGATCTCGTTGCGCAGATGCGCGACTGCACGCAGCGCGTAGTCGACACCGTCCTGTGGTCCCATCACACCCAGATAGGCCCCGAGATACTTCTTGCCGCGCGACAAGCTCGGATCGGGGTCTCTGGGTATGAAACGCGAGAGATCAGGCGCACTTCGAACGACGGACACACGCTCGGCCGCCATCTTGCCTCGCTCGATGGCTACCTTTCGATAGCTCTCGTTCGTCGAGATGACGGCATCGGCCAACGCAAAGGTCATGCGCTCGACCAACTTCGATACCAAGAGCAACGGCCCGCCGCCGCTGGAGAACCGAGAAAGGAACAGCTCGGGTACCAAGTCGTGCTGATCGAAGACGAACTTGGTCCCGAACGGCCGCAGGACGAGGGCGATGAGGAACAGCAGGTCCGGCGGGTTGCACGCGTGCACGACATGAACGGGCCCGCGGCGACGCACCTGCACGGCAAGCCGAAGCGTGTGCCACAGCGCGAGCGAGTACTCGCGTAGATATCCGAGCGGTCCGCCCGTCGCGGCGCGTAGCGGATAGCGAAGGATGCGAACGCCTTCGATGGTCGCCTCTGCCTCGGTGTCCTGCTTCGCGCCCTTCGGGCAGATCACCGTGACCTGATATCCGGCCCCGACGAGCGCTCGGCTTTCCTGCCACACGCGGCGGTCGAAGGGAACCGAAAGGTTCTCCACCAGGATCAGAATGTGCCCACTCATCGAATCACTTCCGTCGATTTTCCGTTAATTGCTGTTGGTCAGCGGGTTTCGTGCAGGCTCGATGCCGGCAACATCTTCGAAGGCGCGCTCCGCCGCGGCCACACTGGTTTGCAGACTGAACTGCGACTCGACCCTCGCGCGAGCCGCGGCACCCATCCTTCGGCGCAGCTCCGGGTCGGAAAGAATATCGATCAGACGATCGGCCAACGCCGCTGAATCGCGGGGTGGCACAAGGTATCCGGTTTCGCCGTCCGCGATCATTTCCGGTACCCCGCCGACGGCCGTACATACTGCTGGCCGCCCAGCCGACATCGCCTCCAGCAACGCCATCGGGAAGCATTCGACACTGTAGGAGGACAGCACGAACACGTCCATCGCGCGCAGCAGATCAGCTACGTCCGAACGGGAACCAGCGAAGACCGTGCGGTCCGCGATACCGAGTTCGGCGGCCAGACTCGTCGTCTCCGCGCGCATGACGCCGTCGCCGACGATGAGGAACTTTGCATCGGGCAGCGCCTGCGCAACCAAGGCGGCAGCGCGCAGAAAGTTGGCGTGGTCCTTCTCCGGACGCAAGGCCGCGAGGATGCCGACGACCAGATCGGTCGGCCCGATACCGAGGTCGGCGACCGCACGACGATCGTCCGTCGGATCGAACGACGAGGGATCCACGCCGTTGTAGATAACTCGGAATTTGTCGGCTGGATAGCCGAGTTCGTCCACGACGTAGCTTGTTTGGGCCCGAGCAACACCGAAGTATGCGCTCGTGAACCGGTCGAGCACGCGATCGGCGACCACTCTGACTCGTCCCCTCGGCTCGGTGTCGCCACAGTTGTGCACCCAGACGACGGTTTTGTCGATTCCTGCCCGACGCGCTGCGATGCGGCCGAGCATCTCTGCGTTGTACCCGCGCATGACCAGCAGATCCGGTTTTTGCCTGCGAAATTCCCGCACGAGGTCGGCGAGGGCCGCCAACATCTGCCGTTTCGATCTGTGCAACGCAATGGCGGGGACACCTGCCGCGGCGAGATCACCGAAGAGGGCACCTTCTTCACCGAGGCAGATCACGGACGGTGCGAAGCGGGCGCTATCCAGATTCGGCATCAACGTCGTCACATGCCGTTCCGCGCCGCCGACACCGAGATCGGGAACGAGGTACAGAACTCGCAACAGTCGAACCTTCTCGCTATCGGTCATCCCTGGAGCTCCCTGTACAACTCGTCGAACTTGCGCCACAGGACGTCCGCGTCGAAATCTTCCCTGACCCGTTGCAGCGCAGCAGATCCCAGTCGGGTGCGCGCATCGTCGTCACGTACCAGCCAACCGAGTGCTGCCGCCAGCTTGTCGACGTCGCCAGGTGGAACAAGGACACCACACGTCTCGTCTATCAAATCGGTGATGCCACCGACAGGGCTGGACAGCACACACAGACCGTTCGCCATCGACTCGAGGATCGCCATCGGCTGGCCCTCGTTGTGGGATGGCAGTGCCAGGACCTGAGCCGTGCGTAGCAGTTGCGGCACGGTATCGGACGGGATCCAACCCAGCACGTCCACGCTGTCGTCGAGGCCTTTCGCGGTCACCAATGCTCTCGCGCGCTCGACCTCACCGTCACCTGCGATGGTCAGGCGGGCGGGGATGCGCCCGGCCGAGTACTCCGTCCCTATATCGGCAAGCATCGCTGCCCATGCTTCGATCAACGCGAAAGTGCCTTTACGGTCACCGACTCTGCCGAGGAACAGCACGTGGACAGGCTCGTCCGCTCCGGGTTGCGTGATCGGGGCTTGCGCTTGCACGCTGTTCGGTACCGCGACGATTCGCGCAGTCGGCGCGATTGCCGACAGCCGCGCGACCCAACTGCGACCGAGTGCGACAACGACGCTCGCGTGCGTCAACGAATCGCGGATCGCCCATTGCACCCATCGCGGTGATTTCTCGTAGAAGAGATCGAACTCGGCCCCATGGATGTGGACCACAACGGGAACCCGAAACAGACGAGCCAACAGGTGCAATAGGTATTTCCGGAAGAAACTTCCGTAGGAGGCCATGTGCAGATGCACAACGTCCGGTCGCCGAAAGATCAGTTGGAAGACGAAGTTCACTAACCCTGCCGCGAAGGTACCCACCTTCACTGTCGGATTGCCATCACGATGAGTCGCGACGTGATGGACGTTCCAGTCCGACCAGATCGGCATCCCAGCCATCACACGGACGAAGCTGGCAACGCCGCCGCGGGTGGACATACTGGTGGACGCCCACAGAGCTCGTTGTCGAGTCATGCGCACCACTGGATGCGACGTGCCGCGAGATCGACCATCGGTCAGTCGGATCCGTGGGACGTCGCGGTCGACGCGGTCTGCTCCACGCCGGCCGCGTCCTGGCCCGTCGACCGGTCGGCAGCTGCAGTCGGCGCGCTCGGAAGAGCCGGCGGGCCGTCGTCGCGAACGTCGATCAATACCGATCCGAGCAGTGTCGTATCGACCTGATCGAGCAATCGGAGTGCTTCTCTGGCCTCGTTCGAGCGCGACGCGGCGGTCTCGAGTACCAGCACTGCTTGTCCTGTCGCTGCGCAGATGACCTGTGTCTCCGCCGCATCGAGCAGCGCCGGTGCAGCGACGACGACGAGGTCGAATTGTGCAAGCAGTTCATCGACGAGGGCACCGAAGCGTTCGCGCGTCACTGCGGTAAAGGGATCGCCCGAGATGGTTCCCGGCGACAACTCGTACAAATCGGCGCTACCGCCGCTGACCAACACCGAGTCGAGAGATGCAGACCCGAGCAGGATCTCGCCGACGCCTCGACCGTGCGTGTGGCGGAGATCCGCGTGAACGAGCACAGTTCGTACGCCTTGTTTCGCGCGCGCAACCGCAAACGCACGAGCCACTTGTTCGGTTCCTACCGTCGCATGTGGCGATGTGAACGTGATGGCGCGTGTCGTGGCCGCTAGGGCCACCCGCGTCACCAACTGCCGAATTCGATGATCACGCAGTGCTGGTTCGGCAGCAGAGCGCGGGACGGTCGACAACGGCTCGAGTCCGACCTTGCTGACGACGTCGCCGGTGGACCGTAGTCGCCTGGAGAACGCGCCGAGACCGAGTGCGGCGATGACGCCGAGAACAATGCCGACGCCCAATCCGATTGCGGCCATGGGGGCGTGCGCCGGCGAATTCACGCTGGCTTCGGATTCGAGCTGCAGGTCGAGCAGTTTGTTCGAGGTGTCACCGTTGATCTGATTGATCTTGTCCTGCATCTGCGTCAGCGCGATTTCGCTGACGATTCCATTGGCGGCACGAATGTCGTCGAACGGCTTGCGGACCGACGCGATGGCCGAATCCTGCGCGGCTCGCAAACTTGCATTGATCTCGTCGCGGAATGCGGTCGCGGCCTTCGTCGCTGCAGCGGCGGCCAGCTCACTCGAATCGGCGGTCGCATCGATATACAGAATCGGACTCGATGCGGCAGTTCGAGCAGACAGGCTCACGTCGCCGGCAATTCCAGCAGTTTGCTTGAGCTTGTCCTGATATTGCGCGTCGCTGAAATAGTCGGCGTATCCGACTGAGAGAACAGCATCCTGCTCGGGCGCTCGATTGGGTGAGCCGATCGTGAGCGAAGCACGGCTGGTGTAGGTGGTCACATCGCTCTGAGATACGAAGAGCGACAGCGCAACCGTGACGAGGGCAACGCCGAGAACAACCCACTTTCGAGCCCACACTCGATCGATATGAACCCGTATGCCGCTGCTCAACTCGCCTCCATCGTACCGCTGATAGTTCTTTTGCCATGTTGCGCGCTGCGCCCGCGCGCCGAAAGGGGACCGAGCGATGCCGAACGGGACTGTCGCTATCCGTGCGGTACTCCTGGCCAACGAGAGCTTACGTTGAATTGGTTGCTCGGCACTCACTGATTCGCCGGTTTCCGAATCTCCGCCCCCCTTGGGTGGGCGCCGAATTGCTCGGCCGACGAGTCGCAGTCCGACTCGGAAGAGTTCGCGGGTAGCTGCCGGTGCAAATATTGCGAGAATGCCGATATAAACGACGAGGTATACGAACGTCGCTAGTGACAACAGTAGAACGGCCGTGAGCAGCGATCGGTACTCGGCTCGAAACACGAAGTTTTCGAGAGCCCACGTGACCGCGAGCGCGATCGCCGCGGCGGGTAGTGGCGGCAGGACCGCGAGGACGACCTGACGCACCGACACCTGGACAACCGGGATTGCGAGACCAACCACGACACACGCGACGATGAGCGCTGTTGCCGAGACGGCGATGCCGACCCCGATCAGTCCGAACAGATTGACCAGCAGCAGCAGTAGGCCGATGCCGAGCAAGATTTCGGTCATCGTCTGCCAGTTCAGCAGCCGTGTCCGGCCCGCACCTTTGATCGCCTCTTCGCTCACGCTCATCCAGGCTTTGCCCAAACCCAAGCCCGCCATGGCAACAACGAGTGTTCCCGCGGCACGCCACGGCTCGCCGAACACGACGACGACAGCCGGTTCACCGAGCGCAATGATCAGCCCGCAGATCGGTGCCGCGGCGGTCGTGGCCCACTTGAGTGCGCGAAGATAGGCAGCTTTGAGTCTCTCGGTATCGCCCGCGATACGGGAGAAGGCGGGGAACAAGGAGACCGCGCCGATCTCGATGACCATGCGGACCGGTATCTGGGCTATCCGCTGGCCGTATCTGTACTGGCCGAGCGCCGCCGAGCTCAAGGTCCGACCGACGACAGCGGACTCGACTGCCTGTTGAATTCGAGAACCCATCAAGCCGATGACGACAGGTGAGCCGAAGCGGGCAAGCTCCCGCCACAATTTGTACGACGCCTTACCTCGTCCCGGGCGCCAGTCGGTCAAAGTCCATACCGCGATGATCCAAACGATGTAGGAGACGTAGGTCCCCACGACCATGCTCCATACACCGAATCCGCAGGCGGCGAGGACAACCGAGACGACGGCGAAACTCAACGCTACGGCCGGGCTGACGATCAGTCGTCGTTTGACACTGAAATTTCGCTGCAGGAACGCGTCCGGAACGTTGGTCAAGGAGAAGAGCAGCAGCAAACCGGAAGTGAGCGCAGCAATCGCCGCGGCGGTGCTGCTCTTGAAGATCATCCCGATGATCGGTGCCGCAGCGAGCGCGCACAGACTCATCACGACGCCGCTGGCAATCGTGGCCCAGAAGACCGTTTCCGCTGCGTCCTCCAGATCGCCCTCTCGCTGCACCAGGCCCGCTCGCAGACCGCCTTCGACGAAGTTGCTCAACAACGCGGTCAGCACGGTGCCTGCCACGAAGAGTCCCACTTCGGTCGGGCTCAGCAGCCGAGCCAGAGCGACCGTCTGTCCTAGGGTCACGATCTCGCCGAATACGAGGGCCAGCGCCGACGCCCCCGCGACCCGTCCGATGCTCTTCGTCAGTGTGTTCGGGTCCGTGAGCGCGTCGTCACCGGATTTCGCCGTCGCACCGTCGACAGCAGCGTTGCTCACAGGGCTCCGTCGTGGCGGTCGACGAGATCGAAGACCGCGTCGAACGCACGCTTGCTCGCGTCGATCTGCACGACTGCGCGATCCCGCAGATCCGCACGAGTGGAGTCGGTCGTTTTCCACGCCGCGCTGATCGCGGTGTCGAGTCGATCGGACAGGTCGTCGTTGGAGAGGTGGACGAGGTCCAGTCCGCCTCCGAACATGTCGACGAGGCCGAGAAACTTGTCGTCGTAGTATTCGGTTGTGGTCAGTCCAACAACCGGGATGCCTTGGCTCAGCGCGAACACCGCCAGATGATATGCGCCCGTGACCAAGATCCGGCACTCGGCGACGCGAGCCGCGACCTGTTGCGGAGATGCGAATCTGCCGAGCGGTGCACGGACCCGCGCCGCGCCGCGCACCAGCGGCATCGTCGTCTTGCGATCGGGCGAACCTGGGTGCTCGGCAATCATCAGAGGGACAAGTCCGACACCGAACGAGGCCGCGGCAGCGCGCACGACGGTACCCACTGTCTTCTGCGCGACCTGCGCCACCGGCGCGTAGTCCGCAACACGCAGACATATTCCGATGTCTGCTCCAACACTGTTGCGCCGGGTCGCGTACGACATTTCGATCGCGTCGTCACCGGTGATCATGACCTTGTCGGGTGAAACGCCCAGTTCAGCGAGGAGCGCTGGTCCGCGGCGGCGTTCGCGGAGCGCAATAACGTCGACTCCTGGCAGCACCGCTGCTGCACGCGACCGCAGATCTGGATCACGTAGCGGTCCGAGGCCCTGGCCGATGACGGCGACCGGAACTCCGGAACGCTTCGCATAGCCGAGCAGGTCGAGCACACGCCTGGCTTGTGGTCGATCGGAATCTGTCAGGTAGCCACCGCCGAGCGCGACGACCAATGTTGCTTCGCGCACCGCGCGCGCCGCATCGGGAACCGCAGCACTGACGTCTGTCGGTTCGGTCGTTGCGGCGGCCGCGGTCTGCGGTTGCGCACTTCGTCGATGTGAGACGTTCGACACCAGATCGAGGAGCCGATCTCGACCGTGCCGTGCCCGTGGCGCGAACCAGGCGCACCCTCGCAGTCGAGCGACAACACCAGGGCCGACGAAGGCAGGTCCAGCAGTCGCCGCCAGCCGTTGGAGCCGCCCCGGTCGGGCCCACGGATCCTGGGAATAGCGGGTAATTCCCCGAGCCCCGGGGCAATATGCGGACAAGAGGAGCGGCGAATCGGTCATAACGCCGATTTGGGCGCTGGGCCAATGCTTCTGGAGCCTGTCGACCGTGACAGCCAGCATCGCGAGATCACCGTTGTTGCGCAGCCAATACTCGCTGTTTTCGATGAGGATACGGTATTCACGTCCGCTGCTCGGCCGCGCAGTCACTGCGTCGTTGTCCACCATTGTTTCTCCGAGCAATCGATTCGGCACGTCGAGCCAACGGTAACCCAGTTCGTTGAGAGGGACCTTATCGATGGAGTGTCCGATCGCATGGGAAAAAGCCAGTTGTCGTCCGAAAGTGCGCAGCGTCTCGGGAGCGGGTGCTGTGGCTACGGGAATCGCCGGGATTCGCGCTGACGTATCGTGACCACGGTAGCTGATGCTTCCAACAAGCAAGTTCGTTACGACGGCGGCGGCCTCCGGTGGCCTGATTGCCCGAAATTCGCTGGGTATGTGATCGGCATCGCATCGGTGTCCTGCTCATTTCCGATAGCTGCTAATGTTTCCGGACGCCTCCCGTGGCGGCCTCGCAGCTCCGAAAGCAGGTCTAGTTGGTGCGCTCCAGGGCTCTGTCGACACCCTCCGCCGTATCGATTCCACGAGCCGCGTTCTCGCAGGTCCATCTCGGACCCGTGTCGTTCGCGGGACGCGCTGTCACCGTGCGTACCACCCGCTACGCCGATTTCGCGCGCTGGCGCGACATTCGCCTGCGTGATCGGCGCTATATCGAACCGTTCTGGCTTACCTCACCACTCACGTGGGAGGAGCGCCACACCGAAGCGCACTGGATCCGCGAGTGCATGTACCAACGTAGGACGTTGATCGACCGGCGGACCCTTCCGCTTTCGATCGAGGTCGACGGCGAGTTCGCAGGCCAATGCAACCTGTTCCAGGTAGATCTCGAATCAGGTACCGCAGAATTGAGCATCTGGCTCGGATCGCACGCAGGCGCACACGGCGTCGGGGCGATGGCGGGCGCCATGGTCGCCGACTACGCGTTCGACACCCTCGGCCTGCGCCGGCTGATCGCGCCGGTCTGCACCGATAATCATGCGGCCGCACACACCGCCAAGCGCGGAGGAATGACGCGCGAGGCAACGTTGTCCAGTTTCTTGGACGTCGGAGGAAAGCGTCGTGACCACGACCTCTGGGCCGTGACTGCCGACCGCGTCCCGACTGGCGGGTTGATAGAGCTGGTTCTCGCCTCTGCAGGCAACGACGCCCCGAAACAAGCTGTCATGGCGACGACGACGAAGCATACGTTCACTCCTTCGCCTCCCGCACTGATCGGATTACCGAAATCCAGGGACGCAAAGGTTGCCATTGCACGCTTTTTCATCGGCTTTCCACGACGCCTCCTCGAAAGCCATCCAGGCACAGCGGGACCCGATCTGCTGCACTCCACCGGGTCGCAGGCCACGGCCGTCGCGCTGCGGTCGAGCCGGATCGCCGACGGCTCGGCGTGGCGGCTCAGCCGTCGGCACACCGACCTGATCCGTCCCGTCTCAGCGGAACTTTCGGCCCCGATTCTGCGCCGCATTCCCCTGCACGCGAACGCCTTCCGGATCCGGTCACGAGTCGCCCTGCGCCGAACATCTGCACTCGCCTACGCGCTGGAGGTTGCAGGACAACCTGTCGGCACGTGCGAACTGCGCGGCCTCGATCCGCACCACGGGACGGCCGAACTGCATGTCGTCGTCGACTGGACCAATCCCCTCGTCGACCCGAGTACCACTGCCACGGGGGTGGAACTACTTCTCGGCTACGCATTCGATGTATTGCGTCTCGAACGCGTCGCGGCGACCATCGACGCAGGCGATGCCCGCGCAATCGAGGTGGCATCTCGTTGCGGCCTGAGTCGAGAGGGAACCATGATCGGCGCAGAACTCGACGCGGACGGCAACCCTGTCGACCTCGATCTGTGGGCAAAGACATCCGGGCGCTCCTGATGTCGACGATCAACGACGACCCGACCTCACCGACACGCAGCTTCGAGCGGTCGAACGCATTGCAGTCCCGGCTGCACGAACTCGTGCCCGGCGGAGCGCACACCTACGCGCGCGGCGCCGATCAATATCCGGAGTTCATGGCGCCCGTTCTCACCGGGGGGTCCGGTTGCACCGTCTGGGACGCAGATGGCAACTCCTATGTCGAGTACGGCATGGGACTGCGGTCGGTCACCCTCGGCCACGGCTACCGGCCCGTTGTGGACGCCGTGTGCGCCACCATCGCGAACGGCACCAACTTCAGTCGACCTACCGAATTGGAAGTGCTTGCCGCAGAAGATTTTCTACAGCTGGTACCAGGCGCCGACATGGTCAAGTTCGCGAAGAACGGCTCCGATGCCACCACAGCCGCGGTCAAACTGGCTCGCGCAGCAACGGGGCGCGAGAAGATCGCGATCTGTGACCAGCCTTTCTTCTCCGTCGACGACTGGTTCATCGGCACCACCGAGATGGCGGGCGGGATACCTGGCGAAACCACCTCCCGAACGGTCACATTCCGCTACAACGACCTCGAATCGCTCGCCGCGGTGCTGAGCTCGGACGATGTCGCGTGCGTCGTCATGGAAGCAGCGACAGCAACAGCCGAACCAGCACCGGGCTTCCTGCAGGGTGTGCGCAACCTGTGCGATCGACACGGCACTCTGCTCGTCTTCGACGAGATGATCACCGGCTATCGGTGGTCGGCGGGTGGTGCACAGACTGTCTACGGAGTGCAGCCGGATCTGTCCTCGTGGGGGAAGGCCATGGGTAACGGGTTTCCCATCTCGGCTCTCGCAGGCAAACGCCGCTACCTGGAATTGGGCGGTCTGCGGACCGACGAAGATCGGGTATTTTTGCTGTCGACCACACACGGGCCCGAGACCGGAGCTTTGGCTGCGTTTCGGGCGGTCGTCCGCGCGTACGCAGAGGAGGACCCGATCGGTCGAATGGAAGCCACAGGGCGGTTGCTGGCGGATGGCGTGAATGCCGTTTCGGCCGACCTGAATCTTTTGGAATACGTTCATGTGGTCGGCCGCCCGTCGTGTCAGGTCTTTATCACCAAGGACACATCGAAACGACCGTCGCAGCCGTTCCGCACGTTGTTCCTGCAGGAGATGTTGCGCAACGGCGTACTGGGTCAGTCGTTCGTCAACTCGGCCGCCCACACTGTGACCGACGTCGAAAAGACGATCGACGCCGTCCGCGCGTCTTTGCAGGTTTACGGCCGAGCAATAGAATCCGGCAGCGTGGACGGTTTCCTTCGCGGTCGACCGGTCGCACCTGCATTGCGGCGCCATGCCGCGCCGCGCCGATTATGACTTTCCCGCGACCGTCGTTCGCCATATCGAATCTCGTCGCTATTCATTCGCGGACTGTGCAATTGCGGGTACGGTAGGCGTGCCCCGAATGACATCGTGGCCGCACAGAGCTTGTTATTTCGAGGAGAACACGTGGGCTTGAACGTCGTCATGATTGCGACCTATCCATTCGAGCCGGGCAAAATCGTCGGCGGTATCGAGTCCGTAACCAGCACGCTCGTGCCCGCGCTCGCCGCCCAGGACGACATCGACACTCTGACCGTCCTCCGCTTCCACGATGGGGAAGTGCCGGTACACACCCGCAAGGAGGGCGACAAAGTCGAGGTCCGCTATCTGCGTGGTCAACCTAGGCTCAGCGTCGCAACTCGATCGATCCTCGATGTGCGCCAAGCGCGCCGCATCATCAAGGAACTGCAGCCGGACGTGGTGCATGCGCAAGAGATAGGCATGCGTGGCGATATCGCCACTCAAATCACCCAGAATGCTGTTGTGACCGTGCACGGCCTGGTGCACGTCGAGACCAAAATGCAGGCGCAGGCCAGCTTCAAGGAGAAGCTGCGGTTCTATTTCGTGGAAAGCATGGTCAAACGAGTTCTGCGACGTGCGAAGGTCGTTATTTCGATATCGGAATACGACGCCAAAGAATTGGCTGGCCTGGTGCACGGCACACGGATGAGCATTCCCAACCCGACCGCGTCGGAGTTCTTCGAACTTTCGCCATCCGGTCCGACCGAGCCACGCCTGCTGTTCGCAGGTGTTCTGTCGCCTCGCAAGAACCCGGAAGGTCTGCTGAATGCGTTCGCGATCGCGCGCGAGAAGGTTCTGGCTGCCAAGCTGATCATGGTGGGGCCGCAGCCGGATGCGGCGTACGCGCAGACCATTCGCGATCAGGCCGACCGACTCGGCCTCGGAGACTCGATCGAATTCGTCGGACTAGTCGAGAACGAACGTCTACGCGACGAGATTCAGCAGGCAAGGGCCGTCGTTCTCTTCTCACGCGAGGAGACAGCACCCACAATTCTTGCCCAAGCAATGGCAGCGGGAAAGCCAGTAGTGTCCTCGCGCGTCGGCGGTGTGCCGGAGATGGTCAGCGACGGCGAGAACGGTTACCTCGTCGAACAGGGTGACGAGGCTGCTTTCGCCGAACGAATGATTGCGTTGCTGGACGACCAGAACTTGGCCCTCGAGCTGGGAGCCCGAGGGCACACGATGGCACTCGATCGCTTCGAGCCGAACGCAGTTGCACGTCGCACGATCGATGCCTACCGACACGCGATAGGTGCGCAGCAGCACTGACAGCGTCGACTCGGTAACAGAAGATCCGTTCGCCGAGATGATCAACCCGAAACCACTCGTCCAGGTAGCCAATTTTTGAAGGAGAACGTCTCTGTGACTCAGTCGAACGAACCGTTGGAGTGGCAGGGAAAGTCTGTCCTCATCACCGGTGGAGCCGGTTTCATCGGAAGCCATCTCGCGGGCCTACTCGTCGATGCCGGCGCCGACGTGACGGTGTTCGACACCTTCGCCTCGGGCAGCCGCGAGAATGTGGCCGCAATAAACGATCGAATTTCGCTGCAGGAGCGTGATATTCGTGAGCTCGACTGGGAGGCCTACCTCTCCGAGAATCACGTCGACGTGCTGTTTCACCTCGCTGCGAATGCCTACGTGCCACCGTCCGTCGAATCGCCGTCCTTCGACTACGAGCTGAACTTCGCGCCGGTGTTCCGTCTGCTCGAAGCACTGCGCAAGCTGAAGTGGCAGGGCCGGATGGTTTTTGCCTCGACCGCTGCCGTCTACGGCAACTCGGTACGGATCCCCATCAGCGAAGAAGACCTCACCGTGCCGATCTCGCCGTACGGCGTCGGCAAGTTGGCAGCCGAACGCTACCTCGCGGTATTCGCCAATCTCTACGGCTTGAAGATGGCATCACTCCGCTTCTTCTCGGCATTCGGTCCGCGACAGCGAAAGCAGGTCGTCTTCGATCTGCTCGCCAAGCTGAGCGCCGACCGCGAGAAGATCTTCATTCACGGCGACGGCACCCAGGTACGCGACTTCCTCTACGTCGAAGACGCGGCACGGTCGGCCATGATCGTAGCGGGACAGGGCGCGTTGACCGGTGAGGTGTACAACGTCGGTTCCGGCAAGGAATACACAATCGCTCAGCTTGCGAAGTCACTGTGCAAGCTCACGGGGCTCGATCCGACATTCGACTACAGCGGGACGAACCGCCCGGGCGACCCGGAGAAGTTGGTCGTCGACATCTCTCGGCTGCGGTCGATCGGCTACGAACCACAGGTCGACTTCGAGCAGGGACTCGCGAACACCATCGCCTGGTATCAAGAGCAGACCGGAGAGACCTGGAAGTAGGGACTCAGCGCCTCAGCTTGTCCGCGATCATCTCGGCGATAGGCAAAGCCGAGGTGGCAGCGGGCGAGGGTGCGTTGAGCACATGGACCGAGCACGGGGTCCGCTCGATCATGAAGTCGTGGACCAGGGTCCCGTCGCGCAGGACCGCCTGCGCCCTGATTCCGGCTTCGCGGGGCAGCAGATCGCTGCGGGTCAGTTCGGGGCAGTACTTGCGGCAGCGTGCGAGGTAACCGCGCTTGGAGAGAGAGTCACGCATCTCCCCCATTCCGGTCCGCATGTTGGCGCGGGCGACGGAGTAGAAGCCGCGGAATCTCAGGTACTCCCAGACGTCGCGGCCGTCGAAGCCGAACTTTCTGTACTTCTCGCGAGCAAGCCCGAGGACGGCATTGGGACCGACCGTCAGTTTCCCGTCGGCGGTCGGACTCAGATGCACACCGAGGAACGGCAGATCCGGGTCCGGGATCGGGTAGATGAGATGGTGCACCAGCTTCGATCGGTGCTCCGGAAGTTCGTAGTATTCGCCGCGGAACGGGATGATCTGAAAGTCGACCGCGATGCCTGCGAGGCGAGCCATCCGGTCGGCCTGCAAACCGGCACAGACGACGAGTTGCTTTGCACTCCAAGATTCTTCGAGGCTGTCGATCGCGACTCCGTCGGTCGACTCGGTGATGCCGACGACCTCGACTCCCAGCTTGATCTCGCCACCGGCGGCGCGAACCGAATCAGCTAGGACGTCGGTGATTCGCCGATAGTCGACGATGCCGGTCGTCGGGACGAACAGTGCGCCGGTCCCTGTGACTGCAGGCTCGCGACGGATCAGTTCGGCGCGGTCGATGACTTCGACATCGAGACCGTTGACCTTCGAACGCTCGTACAGCGCAACCATTCTCGCGTGCTCGACCGGATTCGTCGCGACGAGCAACTTGCCACGAACATCGAACGGGATGTTGTGTTCGGCGGCAAATGCTTTCGTCGCTTCCGCACCGCGACGGCTCAACTCGGCCTTCAAACTGCCTGGCTCGTAGTAGATGCCGGAATGGATGACACCACTGTTGTGGCCGGTCTGGTGGAAGCCGAGACTGCCCGCCTTCTCCAGCAGTAGCAGGCTCGCATCGGGGTGCCTGCGCAATATCTCACGCGCAGTTGCGACTCCGACGATGCCGCCGCCGATCACGCAGTAGTCGTACATCGCAACCTCGCCTAACGGTTCTGTTCTGATGTCGGCCAGAATCTGTGCCACTGCTTGGCGAACAACGCACGCCGCTCGCCCCGTTCGGCCTCTGCAGCATCTTCGGCCGCTCGGATGTCGGCAACGAAGGCGAGCACAGCCTTCCGAAGTTCCTCTTCCGCGCTGCCGTACAGACCGATCTCGACGCGCTTGAGCGTCTCGGGAACGAGGTCGTCGGGCAGACCGGCCTTGGCGCTGCGGGAGCGCACCTTCTCCGCTAGCGCCAGCGCGGGCAGTGCCATCGCGATGCCGTCGACGCACGAGCGACGCGCCTTCTCGCTGGCTTTCTGGTTCTCCCAAGCTTTTTCCTGTGCGGCGACGTCGATCGGGCCGACCATCGTGTCGTCGAGGTGCGGACTGCGATGGGAAAGCTTCGCCACCAGCGTCGCGGCAACGTCGTCGACGACGAAATCGCCTGCGGCCTGAGCGATCCGAGAATGGAACAACACTTGCAGTAGTAGGTCGCCGAGTTCTTCCTTGATCTCGGCCGCATCCGATCGACCGATGGCGTCGAGCAGTTCGTAGGTTTCCTCCAGCAGGTACGGTCGCAGCGAATCGTGGCTCTGCGTCACCTCCCAGCCGCCGAATCCCCACAGCCGATCCATGACGTCGACTGCTTCCAGCAAAGCGTCGCCGGGCAAGGACGGTGCAGCAATCACGTTCTCGCCGTTGCTGATCCGGGCGAGCACTGCCTCGCTGCGCGGGTCCGTGCTGATGAGCACGGCATCGACTGCGTCGGGCGCAAGTGTGCCGGGGATGCGCCAGCGCACCGAGACGGGAACCTCGACCGTGTACTGCACAGGCCCGCCGAGAAACTCGACAGCCTCCAACGGAACCAGCGTCGGTCGCAGCGGGTCGAGCAGAATCACCGTCACACGAGTACTCCGAGTGGAGCTGAAAGATTCACCACACCAGCAGGTTTACCATCCATGGCGAGAAGTAGGTCGGCAATGAACTGCAAAAGTGCCACATCGCGCACGCGCGCCGACCCGACGGAGTCCTCGACCCGAGGCAGGGGCAACGTCACCACATTTGTCGCCGCCCGATAGGTCGCGCTCGGATAGAGGCGCTTGAGTCGGGTCTGCTTGGAATCCGGCAGGATCATCGGCGTCAACTTCAACGACGTTCCAGCGACGGCGACTTCGGTGATGCCGTACTCCCGGCAGAGCAACCGCAGCCGCGCAACCGCGACGAGGCGATCGACCTCGACGGGAAGCGCGCCGTAGCGGTCCATCAACTCAGCAACGACGCCTGCGGTTTCCGAATCATCGTTCGCCGCAGCAAGTTTGCGGTACGCCTCCAGCCGAAGCCTGTCGCTCGCAACGTAGTCGGGCGGGATGTGCGCGTCGACAGGCAGGTCGATGCGCACCTCTTTGACAGCCTCGTCGGTGGTGATCGGCCGACCGTCTGCCGCAGCTCGATACGCCTCGACGGCCTCGCCGACCAACCTGATGTACAGGTCGAAACCGACGCCCGCAACATGTCCCGACTGCTCCGCGCCGAGAACGTTACCGGCACCACGGATTTCGAGGTCCTTCATCGCGACGGCCATGCCGGCACCGAGATCGGAGTTCTGCGAGATGGTCGCGAGGCGGTCGTATGCCGTTTCGGTCAACGGCTTTTCGGGTGGATACAGGAAGTACGCATAGCCACGTTCACGGCTGCGGCCTACGCGACCGCGCAACTGGTGCAACTGCGACAGTCCGAGCGCGTCGGCACGCTCGACGAGCAATGTGTTCGCATTGGAGATGTCGAGTCCGGTCTCGATGATCGTCGTGCACACCAGCACGTCGTATTCGCGCTCCCAGAAGCCTTGCACCGTTCGCTCGAGCGTGTCCTCGTTCATCTGGCCGTGCGCGACGACGATCCGGGCCTCGGGCACCATGTCGCGAATTCGCTTGGCCGCCTTGTCGATCGTGCTCACCCTGTTGTGCACGTAGAACACCTGGCCGTCGCGAAGTAGTTCACGCCGGATCGCGGCCGCTACCTGCTTGTCGTGATAGGCACCGACGTAGGTGAGCACGGGATGCCGCTCCTCCGGCGGAGTCAGGATCGTCGACATCTCACGAATACCTGCGAGGCTCATTTCGAGCGTTCGCGGGATCGGTGTCGCGGACATCGTCAGTACGTCGACCGCGGTCCGCATCGCTTTGATGTGTTCCTTGTGCTCGACACCGAAGCGCTGCTCCTCGTCGACGATGACAAGTCCCAGATCCTTCCACCGCACACCGGTCTGCAGCAGGCGATGGGTGCCGACGACGATATCGACCGTTCCGTCTGCAAGGCCCGCCAATACCTCGCGCGATTCCTTCGGGTGGGTGAACCGCGACAAACCTTCGACTTTGACGGGGAAGGCGGCCATCCGTTCGGTGAAGGTCTGCAGATGTTGTTGTGCCAGTAGCGTTGTCGGCACCAGGATGGCAACCTGCTTACCGTCCTGCACGGCCTTGAACGCTGCACGGACAGCGATTTCGGTCTTGCCGTAGCCGACGTCGCCACAGACAACGCGGTCCATCGGAACCGACTTCTCCATGTCGGCCTTGACCTCGGCGATCGCCGTCATCTGGTCGACGGTTTCGGTGAACGCGAACGCGTCCTCCATCTCCTTCTGCCACGGGGTGTCGGGCCCGAACGCATGGCCCGGCGCTGCCTGGCGGGCCGCGTACAACTGCACGAGCTCACCGGCAATCTCACGAACAGCCTTGCGCGCCTTACGTTTTGTGTTCGACCAATCCGATCCACCCAGCTTGGACAGCGACGGCATCTCGCCACCGACGTAGCGCGAGAGCTGATCGAGGGAATCCATCGGAACGAACAGTCGGTCACCCGGATGCCCGCGTTTGCTCGGCGCGTACTCGATGACCAGATATTCGCGCCGTGCTCCGCCGATGGTCCGTTCGATCATCTCGACGAACCGACCGATGCCGTGCTGGTCGTGAACGACCATGTCGCCTGCATTGAGCGCGAGCGGATCGACCTGATTTCGCCGTTTGGCGGCCAACCGCTTGCCGTCACCCGCGGCGGAAATACGGTTGCCGGTGAGATCCGACTCGGCGACCACGACAATGCCAGCATCGGGTAGTAGCAGGCCCGCACTGAGAGAAGCACACAGCACACCGACCACACCCGGCTCGGGTTCGGCACCGCCTGCCAACGTCCCCGCGGGGACCTCGGCCTCGGCGAGACGCTCGAGTATGCGCTGCGCGGTGCCGTGACCAGCAACGACGACAACGGCGCGCCCGCCCGTGGCGACATGCCCGCGCAGCATTGCGAACAGGGTCGCCAGCTCGTCTTCGGACCCGCGAGCCGTCGGAGCGTGCTGGACGGCGAGCTCGAGCTGATCGCCACTGCCCGAGGCGAGCGGACTGATCGTCCACCACGGATGCCCGCCCGCATCGGCAGCCTCGCGCACCTCGCGCAGCGGACGGTAGCCGGACGCCGCGAGATCGAGCCCCTGCCCACGCAGATTCGACGTGTCGATCGGAGCGGCACCACCGATCGACGCCGCGGTCCACGACGCCTCGAGGAACTCGATGCCTGTTCGGACGAGATCGGCTGCGCGCGTGCGAATCTTCTCCGGATCGCACAGCATGACGTGCGCACCGTCGGGCAGTACCTCGGTGAGCAACTGCAATCGACCGGGTATCAGAACAGGAAGCAACGCCTCCATACCTTCGACCGGGATGCCCGCCGCAAGCTTCTCGAGCATCTCGACCAACGCGGCGTCTGCCGGATTGTCCGTCGCCAACTGCGCGGCACGATCACGAACCTCTTCGGTCAACAGCAGCTCACGGCACGGCGGAGCGATCACGGCATCGACGGTCTCGTCGACGAGGGAGCGCTGATCCGCCACGGAGAACGCTCGCAACTCGGTGACCTCGTCACCCCAGAACTCGATCCGAACAGGGTGGTCTGCGGTGGGGGAAAAGATGTCGAGAATGCCGCCGCGGACAGCGAATTCGCCACGTTTGCCGACCATGTCGACGCGTGTGTAGCCGAATTCGACAAGCCTCGTGATCAGGTCGTCGAAGCTGTACTCGGTTCCGACCCGAAGGGTGATCGGGACGATGTGGCCGAGGCCAGGTGCCATCGGCTGCATCATCGAACGGATCGTGCTGACGACGACTCGAAGGGGCGGTCCGTAATCGGAGTCGTTCGGGGCGGCAAGACGTCGCAGCAATTCGAGCCGCTTGCCGACAGTGTCGGCACCTGGCGACAACCGTTCGTGCGGCAGCGTCTCCCACGACGGAAACTGTGCGACCGCGCCGCCGAGAATTTCCCGCAGCTCGGAGGTGAGGTCGTCTGCTTCGCGGCCCGTCGCCGTGACGAGAAGCACGTGCGTCCGCTTGGCGATCACAGAGGTAAGGAACGGCCTGACGGCATTGGGGCCGACGAAATCGAGCGACCGACTTCCGATTCGATCAGCGATACCGGCGAGCGCATCGTCGGCGCATACTGCGGCAGCCAAACCCGCCATGGGCGGTGAAATGGAAGACAACAGCATGCTCCTGAACGCAGGGGTAATCAGATCGGCCGTCGAACCGAGGACCGATCCACGATTCTATGAGGTTGCACCGACACCCGCCGTTGCGGTGTCACCTCTCGTGCCGTGTCAGAGCTGAGCGCTACGGCTCGTACCGTCGCAATCGTCGCGCGGCGAACTCACGGAAGTAGGACAGTTTTTCCTTCGGCACCAGTGAGGGCAGCAGGAAATACCAGAGCCGCTCCATCCGCGCTGCCATCTGATCGACGGAGTCGGTCCCGACCGCGACGACGTGAACGCCGGCTGTCAGTTCCTGCCACAGCATCCCGACGACCTCGGGATCGAGATCGGACTCCAGGTCACCCTGCTCGATCGCCCGCTCGGCGAGAATCCGATGCGTCTTCTCCCAGAACGCGGCGATGCTGTCACCCTGGGTGCCGCGGTAGTCGCCGATCTGATGATTCAGCTTCAACATCGCCGCAACCATCGGATCGTTCTGCGTCAGGTCCGCAATAACGTAGGAGATCCCGATGCAGGCCTCCAACGCGGGAACGCGGCTGTCGAAAAAGCCCTTGCAGGCTTCGTTGAGCCGTTCGCTGCCCTGATCGACGACCGCGCGCGCAAGTTCTTCCTTCGAGCCGAAATGGAAGTAGAGAGCGCCCTTGGTCACATTCGACTGCGCAATGATTTCGCTGAGGCTCGCGTTTGCGTAACCTAGACGCAGAAACACATCAGCGGCACCGGCCAGCACGGAGTCGCGAGTGATCTCCGCGCGTGCTTGCCTAGCCATTCTTGCCTCGCCATCCCCGGATCAACCCGACATTACGACCCCAACAGCACACAAAGGTTGAGTGAACCGTACCACCGGGGCGGATTTCACCCAGCGCTTCAGTCATCGGGTCGAGACCTCCTTTTACCGAAAGGTTGCCTGGCGCGTTTCCTATTTCTACTTGCTCGTGTCATCGCCGCCCAAACCGGGATCGGGCTCAGAACGCAACTGCGGGTTCGACTCCAGATTGGTGAGGCCGTTCCAGCAGACGTTCACCAGATGCGCCGCGACGACTTCTTTTGCCGGAATCCGTTCGTCGAGCCACCAGGTCGCCGTCGTCGACACCATGCCGACCAACGCCTGCGCATACAGCGGCGCCAACGCAGGATCGAGGCCGCGCCGGGAGAAGTCACCCGCGAGGATGTGACTGACGTGGCCGATCGCCTCGTTGAGCAGACTCGAATACGTTCCGTCGCTCGACGTCGCGCGTTGATCGCGGACAAGGATGCGGAATCCGTCGGTGCGCTCCTCCACATAGGAGAGCAACGCCAAGGTGACTCGTTCGATCCGCACGCGCGAGCGATTCTGGGTGAGGGAAGACATGATCATCTCGAGCAGAATCGACATCTCACGGTCGACGACGACGGCGTAGAGGCCTTCTTTGCCGCCGAAATGTTCGTAGACGACCGGCTTCGACACATTGGCCCGCTGCGCGATCTCCTCGATCGAGGTGGCGTCGTAACCGCGTTCGGCGAAGAGCGACCTGGCTATTTCGACAAGCTGCTCGCGCCGCTGCGTACCGGTCATGCGCGTCCGGGGCGCCCGCTCCGCTGGCTGTACGCCGCCGGTCAACGCAGAATCTCGCCGTCGCCGACCATGTTCTTCCGCCTTTCGAGCGCTGTGTCGAAAAATTGTTGCCCTGGATACGTGCTCTGGCTCAGCGTATCGACACACCTGTTCGAATCGCGCAAGCAGTTCGACGTACGCGTGCTCGGCATGCGAGGATCGTGGTCGCGGTGGCGGGGTTGTGCAACGTCTTCCTCGGTCAGAACCATAGGTTTTGTCGGGTACGGTCGAGCCTTGTCCGCTGGTCAGCAATCCGCCGTGGTGTAATGGCAGCACCTCTGATTTTGGTTCAGATAGTTCAGGTTCGAGTCCTGGCGGCGGAGCACGCTTGCGAGCAATGACGCTTCGCAGCGGCTTACGAACACTGCGCCGCACGAACACTGTTTGGCACCAGAGGAGCTTTATGCACCAGCAGACCGCCGTCGTCGTCCTCGCCGCTGGCGCAGGCACACGGATGCGGTCGAAGACTCCCAAAGTGCTGCATCCTCTTGCAGGTCGCAGCATGCTGGCTCATTCGATCCATGCAGCTCAGGACATAAAACCCGACTATCTCATCACCGTTGTCGGCCACGATCGCGAGCAAGTTGTCGCCGCGGTCGGCGCACTCGCCGACGACATCGGTCGAGAGATCGACATCGCAGTTCAGGAACACCAACTCGGCACCGGTCATGCGGTGCAGTGCGCTCTCGGCGCGCTACCCGCCGACTTCACCGGCGACATTCTCGTCACCGCGGCCGACGTGCCCCTGCTCGACGGCCATACCCTCGGCGCCCTTCTCGACGAACACCGCAGCTACTCCGACCGCGCTGCCGTCACAGTGCTCACCTTCGTCCCCGACGACGCAAACGGCTACGGCCGGATCGTCAGGTCGGCCGACGGCGGCGTCACCGAGATCGTCGAACACGCCGACGCCACACCCGAGCAGTCGGCCATCACAGAGGTCAACTCCGGTGTCTACGCGTTCGACGCCGCCGCGCTTCGCGCTGCGATCAGCCAGTTGAGCACCGAAAACGCGCAACACGAGCTCTATTTGACCGACGTGCTCAAGATCGCACGCACCGAAGGCAAGCCCGTCTACGGTGCTCAGCTTGCCGACCCCGCGAAGGTGACCGGCGTCAACGACCGCGTCCAGCTGTCGGAAGCGACGAGCGCTCTCAATCGCTACATCCTCGAACGGCACATGCGTGCAGGCGTCACGATCATCGATCCAGCGAGCACGTGGGTCGACGCGAGTGTCGTCATCGGCCGCGACGTGATCATTCGCCCCGGCGTCCAGTTGCTCGGACGCACGAACATCGGCGAGGACGCCGTGATCGGTCCCGACAGCACATTGACGGACGTATCGGTCGGTGAAGCCGCAACCGTCGTACGTAGCCACGCGGAAAAGTCGACTATCGCGTCACGCGCAACGATCGGACCGTTCAGCTACCTGCGCCCTGGCACGGTCGTCGGAGTCTCGGGCAAGCTCGGTGCCTTCGTCGAAACGAAGAACGCCGAAATCGGAGCGCATTCCAAGGTCCCGCATCTGACCTACGTCGGCGATGCCACGATCGGTGAGCACAGCAACATCGGCGCGTCGAGCGTCTTCGTCAACTACGACGGTGTGAACAAGCACCACACGACCATCGGCTCGCACGTTCGCACCGGAAGTGACAACACCTTTGTTGCACCCGTTTCGATCGGCGACGGTGCCTACACCGGCGCTGGCACAGTGGTCCGGCGCAGTATTCCGCCGGGGGCGCTTGCGGTGTCCGGCACGGCGCAGCGCAATATTGAGGGCTGGGTGCAGCGCAAACGACCCGGTACCCCAGCGGCAAGGGCGGCGGTGCAAGCACTGGCCGATCGTGACAAGGCACGCAACGACAGCAGCAGTTCGGATCAGCACACAGAGCCAAAGGACGGCGACAAGCAGTGAGCGCGTTTTCAGTAGACAACCAAAAGAGCCTGATGCTTTTCTCGGGCCGCGCGCATACGGAGCTCGCCGAGCAAGTCGCGAAGGAACTCGACGTCACGGTCACTCCGCAGACTGCACGTGACTTCGCGAACGGCGAGATCTTCGTCCGCTTCGAACAGTCGGTCCGCGGCTCGGACGCCTTCGTGTTGCAGAGCCACCCCTGGCCGCTGAACACGTGGTTGATGGAACAGCTGATCATGATCGACGCGCTCAAGCGTGGATCCGCCAAGCGCATCACCGCGGTGCTCCCCTTCTACCCGTACGCGCGTCAGGACAAGAAGCACCGCGGCCGCGAACCGATCTCGGCGCGGCTCGTCGCAGACCTGCTCAAGACCGCAGGCGCCAACCGCATCATCACGGTCGACCTGCACACCGATCAGATCCAGGGCTTCTTCGACGGTCCCGTCGACCACATGCACGCGCACAACCAGCTCGCGGAGTACATCCGCAACGGCTACAACCTCGACAACATCACGGTCGTCTCCCCCGACTCGGGTCGTGTGCGGGTGGCCGAGAAGTGGGCCGACTCCCTCGGCGGCGCACCGCTGGCGTTCATCCACAAGACACGCGATCCGCTGGTGCCGAACCAGGTCAAGTCGAACCGTGTCGTCGGTGGCGTCGAAGGCCGCACCTGCATCCTGATCGACGACATGATCGACACCGGTGGCACGATCGCCGGCGCAGTCCGGGTGCTGAAGGAAGCCGGCGCAGGCGATGTCGTCATCGCAGCGACGCACGGCGTGCTGTCCAGCCCTGCGGCCGAGCGTCTCGCCTTGTGCGGTGCAAAGGAAGTCATCGTCACCAACACGCTGCCGATCACCGAGGACAAGAAGTTCCCGCAGCTGACGGTGCTGTCCATTGCACCACTGCTGGCCCGCACAATTCGTGAGGTATTCGAGAACGGCTCTGTCACAAGCTTGTTCAACGGCAACGCGTAAGAGGCGGCTACGCCGCTCGTGAGTCCTTTCGGTGGTCCCGACCTCCGAAAGGACTCACGACGAGCTACGCTCGCTAGGTGTTCACGGGCATACCGATCGAAGCGCTCGACTTCTACGAGGACCTGGCTGCGGACAACAGCAAGACCTTCTGGACGGCGCACAAGGAGATCTACGACACCGCGGTTCGCGCCCCCATCGCGGCGCTCGTCGCGGAACTCGAAGCGGAGTTCGGTACCGCCAAAATCTTTCGACCGCATCGCGACGTTCGATTCGCAAAAGACAAGTCTCCGTACAAAACCGCGCAGGGCGCTGTGGTCCACGTCAACGCGGGCAGCGGCTATTACGTCCAGATCGACGCGGCCGGACTCTATGTCGGCGGCGGCTTCTATTCGGGCGAGACCGCGCAGATCGCGAGATTCCGAGCAGCGGTGGATGATTCGTCGCGCGGAGCCGAGCTGGTCGAGATTCTCGCCGACCTCGAAGCGAAGAAGTTCCGCATCGGCGGCGACAAACTGAAGACGGCACCACGGGGGTTCGCGGCCGACCACCCGCGAATCGACATACTGCGCCACAAGTCGCTGACGGCCGGCAGAGAGTTTGGCGCGCCTGCGTGGCTGTCGACGCCGCGCACCGTGAAAGAGGTCCGCGCATCATGGAATGCGATCCGGCCACTCGTCGACTGGCTCGGCGACGTGTTCGCGTAAAGACAGAATCGTGTGGGATTCGGCCCGGAATCCGAGAGTGATCGGACTCTATTTGCCAGGGCTCAGGCCCGCGGGCGCAGACCGTCCAGCATCTGGGTCACGACGTCGGACAACATCTCCTCGGCAAGTTCCGCCGGGGCGAAGCCCGAGCTGACGAAGGTCGCGAGTCCCTGCATGCTCGCGAACGCGGCGAGGCCGATCCGCTGAATGTCCCCCGCGACGACGTCGCCGTCGGCCTGACCCCGGGCGATCAACGCGACCGGTACGAGAAACGCCGCTTCGGCCGCCGCAGGCAATTCGGTGCCGGCATTCGGGCTGTGCTTTCGGGCGAACATCAGCTCGAGCAGAGCAGAGTTCTCGATCGCGAACCGTAGGTATCCGCGTGCGATACCTTCGAGCTGTTCGGCAAAGGTGCCTCCGAGGACCGCGGTCGAGAACAACGTGTCCAACCGCTGAAACCCACTGAGTGCCAGCGCATCCAGCAGCGCTTGCTTGTCGCGAAAGTGACGGCTTGGCGCACCGTGGCTCACGCCGATATCGCGCGCGAGTTGACGCAGCGACAGGCCGTCGACACCGGACTCGCGCAACGTCTCCTCGGCGCGAACGAGGAGTTCACCGCGCAAGTCCCCGTGGTGATAGGAGCGGGGGCGAGTGAAAGTCATAGCCACTGCAGAATACCGAACATTCCGCAAAATGTTGGCATTGACTACTTTGTTGTCAGTGCCTACATTGGTGGCATGACAAATTCCAAGTGGACCTCGGCTCAACTCCCATCCTTCGACGGCCGGACCGTCGTCATCACCGGCGCCAACAGCGGTATCGGCCTCGTGACCGCTCGCGAACTCGCTCGGGTCGGCGCGCGCGTCGTCCTTGCGGTCCGCGACCCGAAGCGCGGCGCCGAGGCAGCCGCCTCCATCACAGCGGGCTCGACCAAGGGCAGCGTCGAAGTTCGCCAACTCGACCTCGCCGACCTGACCTCGATTCGGCGTTTCGCCGACGAGTGGACCGGCGACATCGACGTCCTCGTCAACAACGCAGGCGTGATGATTCCGCCGCACGGCGAAACCAAGGACGGCTTCGAAACCCAGTTCGGCACAAACCATCTCGGCCACTTCGCACTGACGAACCAGCTGCTCCCCCATATCACCGACCGCATCGTCACGGTCGCCTCGCAGGCGCACCGACGCGGCACGATCAACCTCGACGACCTCAACTGGAAGACGCGCAGCTACAACCGCATGGGCGCCTACGGTCAGTCGAAGCTCGCGAACCTGCTGTTCGCCCTCGAACTACAACGTCGACTCGACGACGCAGGCTCACCGCTGCGCGCGCTCAATTCGCATCCGGGCTGGTCCGCGACGAACCTGCAGTCCCACGCCGCCAACCCGATCGCAGACTTCGGGATGAAGATCGGGAACATGGTGCTTGCGCAGGACGCCGACGCAGGCGCATGGCCGAGCCTCTTCGCCGCGAGCCAGGACATCCCCGGCGGCAGCTACGTCGGACCGAAGGGTCTCTACGAGATGCGCGGCAACCCGAAACTGGTCGGCCGCACCAAGGAAGCGGGCGACAAGGAACTGGCCAAGCGCCTGTGGACCGCATCCGAGGACCTCACCGGCGTGAGTTTCCCAGCGGCGCAGCTCACGAGGCGCTGACCTCGCCTACCGCCTCCCTGCGCAGATCAGAGCGAAACGCTCGTCGGCATCGGTCCAGGTTTGTTCGACGTCGAAGCCGGCGGCGGCAAGCTCGCGACCGATTCCGTCGAGGGTGAACTTCGCGGAGATTTCCGTTCGCAATTGTTCGCCTGTGCCGAATGCGACCGTCAGTCCGAGATCTTCGACGTGGACCGTCATGTCGGCCGTCGCTTCGAGACGCATCTCGATCCACTCGTTGTCCGCATCCCAATAGGCGACGTGGGAGAAACGATCGGGCTCGAAGTTCGCCGACAGTCGATTGTTGAGGACATGCAAGACATTTCGATTGAACTCCGCGGTCACACCCGCGGCGTCGTCGTAGGCCGGAACGAGTATCGCCGGGTCGATCACCAAACCGACGCCAACGAGCAACTGCTCGCCCGTTTCGAGAACCGCGGCGATGCTTGCCAGAAACTCCGCCCGCTCGGCGGGCACCAAATTACCGAGCGTGCCGCCGAGAAACGCGATCATCCGGCGCCCGCCGGTCGGCAGGTTATGCAGGGTGTCGGTGAAGTCGCTGACCACGCCGTGCACCTGTAGTTCTGGATAGTCGCGACTGAGCGCCTCGATGGCGCTACCCAATGCGGCCGGTGAAACATCCTGCGGCACATACTGTTCGAGGGTGCCGTGCGCGGTCATCGCATCCAGGAGCAGTCTGGTCTTGTCCGACGATCCCGAACCGAGTTCGACGAGGATCTGCGGTGCACTCACCGCGGCGATCTCGGCTGCGCTGGCTCGCAGCAGCTCACGCTCGGTGCGAGTCGGGTAGTACTCGGGCAGTTCGGTGATCTGTTCGAACAGTTCGCTACCCCGTGCATCGTAGAACCACTTGGGCGGCAACCACTTCGGTGACGCCGTCAGACCGACACGCGCATCGGTTCGCAGCGCCTCTGTCATCTGCTCCTCGGAGAGGTGGATCTCCAGGGTCGGTGCTGTCATCGAGCAACTCCTCGGTATCGGTCGTCTGCACAAGACGAGGTCATAGGGATTCGATCGCAACGTGCCCAGGACGGACCGTGACGACCGAGCGGTCGTCGATCGGCTGCCATCGGGGATCGTCGTCGTACGGTTCGGAACTCACAACTGCACTCGTGTCGTCGACGAGGACCGACAGTGAGTGGTAACAGGTTGTCGCCCATAGCTGTTCGCCGTCACCGAGCAGCAGATTCGCCCGCGCCTCACTTCGCTCGGCGACGACGCGGCGGACCACTTCGGTCAAGGCCTCCGACGGGTCGGCGCCGCGCTCGAGCAACGCCCGGACCAACAACCACAGCGCGGCCGAATCGGTGGAGGCTTCGAGTTCGAACGGGTCGACGCCACCGACCTCCTTCGACACGGCTGCGCATACCGCTCGCCAGTCGGGCACTACACCGTTGTGGCTGAAGGCCAAGCGACCCGAGGTGAAGGGCGCACACGCAGTACGTTCGACCGGCATGCCGACCGTTGCCGACCGCACCGCGCCGAGCACGGCAGTCGCCTCGATCTGCGACAGCACGTCGTCGACGGCAGGATCGGTCCAGATCGGCGCGGCGTTGCGGTAGCGAGTCGGCTCAACATCCTGGGCATCGAGGGCATCCGTGTCGCCCGGAGCCTGCGCAGGCCACCACGCGACGCCGAACCCATCAGCATTGATCGTCCCGCCACCACGCATCTCGCGTGGGGCCCACGACTGCACGCGGAGCGAGTGCGGACCGCGGGTGATCGGTTCGCTCACCGGCACAGCCGGACCGAGATAGCCGAGATGACGGCACATGCCCGCTCGCTACCGCCCGCCGCGGGTCGTATCGAGAACATCACGCGCACAACGGAACCCGGCAAAGATCTGCCTGCGGATCGGGTGGTCCCAGTTGCGGAACGTCCCGCGGCAGGCGACCGAATCGGTTCCGAACGAGCCGCCGCGCAACACCCGATAATCGCCGCCGAAGAAGACCTGCGAGTACTCGGCATAGGGAAACATTTCGAAGCCCGGGTACGGCTCGAAGCTCGACGACGTCCACTCCCACACGTCACCGATGAGCTGGTGCACACCAGCCGGTGACGCACCCGCCGGGTACGCACCGACATCGGCAGGTTCGAGATGACGCTGACCGAGGTTGGCAGAAGAGTCGGTCGGATCGGCATCACCCCACGGGAATCGACGTGACCTTTCGGTGTCCGGATCGAACCGGGCAGCCTTCTCCCATTCGGCTTCGGTCGGCAGTCGTTTGCCTGCCCACGTCGCGTACGCCTCCGCTTCGAAGTAGCAGACGTGCATGACGGGTTGGTCGGGACGAAGGGGGGTCATCGTGCCGAACCTGCGACGCCACCGCCGCCCGCCTGCATCTCGTTCCCAGAATTCGGGCGCGACCAACTGCGCCTCCATTCGATGCGCCCAACCGCGGTCGGACCACAGTTCAGGCCGGTCGTAGCCATCGTCGGCGATGAAGGCCAGGTATTGCTCGTTGGTCACCGGTGCGACATCGATGGCGAATGCAGGAACGTGGCGTCGATGGGCAGGCCGCTCGTTGTCGAGCGCCCACGGTTCCGTCGAAGTGCCCATCGTGAACTCCCCTGCGGCGATGACAACCTCGCCGCCGACTACGCGTCGACTCGGGGCGGGCGGTGCGGCGGCGGCCAAAACCGCGTGGCCACTGCGTAATTGGTGCGTCGCCAACATCGTCTCGGCATGCTGTTGCTCGTGCTGGGCGATCATTGCGAACGCGAAGCCGTCGTGTTCGAGCCGATTTCCGCGCAGTGGTGACGTGTCGAGAATGTCCCAGACCTTGTCGCGAACCTGCCCGACGTAGGTCCGAGCTTCGACAGGACCGAGCAGCGGCAGCTGCGGCCGATTCGAGCGGGCGTGTTTGAAGGCGTCGTACAGCTCGTCGATGTCGCTCCGGACCGGCTCCCGACCCCCGACGTCACGCACCAACCACAGTTCCTCCTGGTTCCCGATGTGCGCGAGATCCCAGATCAACGGACTCATCAGCCGAGAATGCTGAGCAACCAGTTCGTCTTCGTCCAGACAATCCGTCAGCGCAGCCGATCGAGCCCTGCTCCTCGTCAGCGCGGCCGCAAGTTCGGTCCGCAGTGCTTCTGTCTCACTCATCGACCTGCGTCCTCTCCTCGTTCGTCCGCTCCCGGTGCAACCCCGTTGCGACAGCGCTGTGCCGCTGCACGCAACGCCGTGCACGCATCGGGCCACTCCGTGTGCTCGGCGGCCAACTCGAACAGGGATACCCCCGTCGCACGAAGCTCTGCGTCTGCCAGCCCGAACTCTGCAGCGTCCCACCATCTGTGCGCGGTACCCGCTGCCAGCGCCGTCGCCGATGCGACCGATTCCGGAGTGGACAGCAGCGCATCGAGCACGTGGATCGGAACCGCCCACAGGTGCCCGGGCTGGGCATCGATGTAGCGAACCTCCAGATGACCGGACGCCCGCACAGGTGGAAACAGCGTGGTCAGGTGATAGGAGAGATCGCACCGGGTCGGACGCCTGTCGATGAGGTCGTCGAGCGATCCTGCAATCCAGTCTGCGAACGTCGCGTCGGGCGGTGCCGCCCAGTTCGCGCCCTGCTCGCCGACCACGCAGAGCAACGGAACGTCGAGCGCCCACTGCGCGTATCGGGCGATCGGATCGGTCGAATCACCGAGCGGCGGCGAGGTTCGGGATCGATCCAACTGCAGCCACGTCCGCATGCGCTGCGACGCCCACCGGCCTGCCGGCGCGCCTGCCAAGGTCGGGGAACATGCAAAGGCAGCGAGCAACGCCGGGCCGATGGCATCGAGTGCGTTCCACCGTGCAGCGACGTCGGCAGCATCGCGGCCTGCATCGACGCTGACCTGAGTGGCTGCGGTGTTGCACATCATCAGGGTTCCGAACGGGCCGATGCTCGCGAACCGATCCTCCATCGCGGTGTAGCGGGAGGCTCGCAGCAACCGCTCGGGCGGCCGATCTGCGTCCGTCGGACGCGCGAGGGCTGCAATGGACTCGGTGGCGAGGAGTGTGCGCAAATATTCTTCGTCTTCTTGCAACGACCGGCACAGTTGCTCGGCGGAAGAAAACGGTGCGCTCGAGATTTCGATCTGGCCGCCGGGTTCGATCGTGATGTAGCTGCCACGAGGAAGTGGGTCGGCGGGCGAGGAGGGATCGAGCGACTTCGGTGTGTGCGGTCCCAGTGCCGCCGCGATCGTGGCAAGGCTGGGTCGGGTGGAGAGTGTCGGCGAATTCGGACAGTCACCGTTAGTAGAGGCTTGCCGGACGGTGAGCCATTCGAGTTCGGCACCGATGAGTGCGGGTGGACCGAGTTTGAAGCACACACCCCCGACGAACGCTTCGGCAGCAGCCCGCGTCGTGAGCAGAGAGTTGTCCAGTGCCATCGCCATGATGACCTCCGATCCTTGGCGGGTGGGTCCGGTACAGGCGATCGTAGAGACTGCCACCGACAGTAAATGGATATCAGCGTGACGGCGAGCATGACGTTCATGAACTCGTCATAACTTCCGTGCACAGCGAACGCTGTATCCAGCTGTAGGTACTGTCGCGATCATGTTCGATCTCGAGCGCGTACGCGAGGACACGCCCGGCTGCCGGGAGACCGTGTTTCTCGACAGCGCTGGTTCGTCGTTACCCCCGCAGGTCGTCGTCGAAACCATGGTCGACCACCTACGACGCGAGACGCAGATCGGCGGCTACCGCGCGGGCAGCGAGCGACTCGAGGACCTGGCCGAGGTCAAACGCTCGATCGCAACGTTGCTGAATGCGGCCGAGCCAGCGACGTCGATCGCGTTGAGCGACAGCGCATCACGGTCCTGGACCGACTTCTTCTACGCCGTCCCGCTCCACGCGGGCGATCGCGTCCTGATCAGCGAAGTCGAGTACGCGAGCAACGCGATCGCGGTACTGCAACGGGCGCGGGCAACCGGTGCGATCGTCGATGTAATTCCAAGCGATTCCACCGGGCAGATCGACCTCACCGCGCTGGAAAGCTTGCTCGACGATCGAGTGCGGTTGGTGTCGCTCGTTCACGCGCCGACCAACGGCGGCCTGGTGAACCCGGTCGCCGAAGTCGTCGAACTTGCCCACCGAGTCGGCGCGCTCGTGCTCCTCGACGCCTGCCAATCGGTGGGACAGTTGCCCGTCGACGTAGCGGCGCTGGGTGTCGACGCCCTGTCCGCTACGGGCCGCAAATGGCTGCGCGCACCTCGTGGAACCGGGTTCCTCTACGTCCGTGCCGAGCTGGCCGCGGCACTGCAGCCTGCAACCCTCGACCTCGGTAGCGCCGCGTGGACGGCGGCGGACGAGTACACGGTCGCCGCAGGCGCCGCGCGGTTCGAATTCTGGGAACACGACGTCGCCGCCCGACTCGGCTTCGGAGCCGCATTGCGGTACCTGCTCGACCTCGGCCCCGACACGGTCTACGCCCAGGTCGCCGAGCGCGCGGACTACTTGCGCACCAGCCTCGCCGAGCTACCGAACGTCACGCCCCTCGACCTCGGCAACCACCGAAGTGGGATCGTGTCGTTCACCGTGGCAGGCGTCGAGCCCGAAAACGTCAGGGACCGACTCGCCGCCGACAACATGATCGTGACGGTCAGCCACCGCAGCTCGACACTGCTCGACATGACCGCGCGAGGCATCTCAGCGCTCGTCAGGGCTTCGCCGCACTACTTCGTTTCCCATGACGATCTCGACAGCTTCGTCGCCGCTGTCGCGTGCCTGTGACAGCTCCGAGAGCTCGAACCGAAGCAACCGAATTCGTGTCGTCGCAGGTAGAACACACCGGTTAACAACGCCAACGAGCGATGCGGTAAAGTTCTCGCGTTGTCTCGGCGAGGGTGACTGTGAAGTGTCAGCTTGCTTCGCTCACCGTGATCGACGCGGACACGGCTCCCCGGCCGTCCTGTCCTCGTCTGTCCACTCTGCCGAGACGAGTAGACCATTGCCGGATCGTAAATCGAAGTTCTAGGAGCCGTTTCATCATGTCCTCAGACGTCAATCGTCTCGAAGCCATCGTCCGCACCGAGTTCGGTAAGGGCGCTGCGCGTCGTACCCGTCGTGCCGGCCAGGTTCCCGCCGTTCTCTACGGCCACCAGACCGATCCGCAGCACCTCGCTCTGGATTCCCGTTCGTTCGCAAAGGTTCTGCGCGACAACGGCACCAACGCCGTGCTCCACCTCGACATCGCGGGCAAGGAGCAGATCGCACTCACCAAGTCGGTCGTCGTTCACCCGATCCGTCGCTACATCGAGCACGCCGACCTCCTCGTGATCAAGAAGGGCGAGAAGGTCACCGTCGACATCCCCGTCGTCGTCACGGGCGACGCCGCACCGGGTGCGGTTGTCGCACAGGACGCGAACACCATCTCCATCGAGGCCGACGTCATGTCGATCCCTGAGCAGATCGAGGTCTCGGTCGAAGGCTTCGAGATCGGCACCCAGGTCCTCGCAGGCGAGCTTGTGCTGCCGAAGGGTTCGACGCTGCAGGCCGACCCCGAGACGCTGATCGTCAACGTTGTCGCACCGCAGGCCGAGGAAGAAGAAGAGACCGAAGAGGCTGAAGGCGAAGGCGCCGAGGGCGAAGGCGACGCCGCCGACGCCTCGAGCGACTCCGAAGAAGGCTAGAACCCACTGCCCATGTCCGATCCGACAACGGGCTCAGCGCTCGTTGTCGGGCTGGGCAATCCGGGTGCGCAGTACGAGAACACCCGCCACAACGCCGGATTTATGGTCGCCGACGTTCTGGCAGCTCGCTCGGCGAGCACATTCGGCGTTCACAAGAAGTCCGGCACAGATGTTGTCGAAGCGCGGCTCGGCGATCGCAAAGTTGTGATCGCCAAGCCGCGCTCGTACATGAACGTGTCCGGCCCGCCGGTGGCTGCGCTCGCCCGATTCTTCTCCATCGATCCGGGCAGCATCGTCGTCGTCCACGACGAACTCGACCTGGACTTCGGAACCGTTCGGCTCAAGCTCGGCGGCGGCGAAGGTGGCCACAACGGGCTCCGCTCGATCTCGAGCTCGCTCGCAACGAAGGACTACTTGCGCGTGCGCTTCGGTGTGGGTCGTCCACCGGGCCGGATGGATCCCGCCAGCTATGTGCTGAAGCCGTTCTCCACTGCGGAGCGCAAAGATCTGGGTGTCGTCTGTGAAGAAGCTGCCGACGCCGTCGAGCTGCTGCTGCAGGTCGGCCTGGAAGCCGCGCAGAACCGACTGCACTGAGTCGGACTACCCTCGACACCTGACTGCTTCACCTACGAAGAGGACCTCCCGTGACTACCCCGCCCGATTCGGCCGACGTGTTCGCTGACGACGCCGCCGACGGTGCACCGGTGGAGCGGAGCGAGGGGGATATTGCGCCGGTGGAGCGGAGCGAGGGGGATATTGCGCCGGTGGAGCGGAGCGAGGGCAAAGCTTCGCAGGTCCTTGCGGAGGAAGTGTCGCGTCGTCGTACGTTCGCGGTCATCTCGCATCCCGACGCTGGTAAGTCGACGCTCACCGAAGCCCTTGCGCTGCATGCAAAAGTCATCTCCGAAGCCGGTGCGATCCACGGCAAAGCGGGCCGTAGGTCCACGGTGTCCGACTGGATGGAGATGGAGAAGGCTCGCGGTATCTCGGTGAGTTCGACTGCGCTGCAGTTCAATTACCGTTCCGCAGGCAGTTCGGTCGACAACGTGATCAACCTCGTCGACACCCCTGGTCACTCCGACTTCTCCGAGGACACCTACCGCGTCCTCACTGCCGTCGACGCCGCGGTCATGCTCATCGACGCCGCGAAGGGTCTGGAACCGCAGACCTTGAAGCTCTTCCAGGTCTGCAAGCATCGCGGCATTCCGGTGATCACCGTGATCAACAAGTGGGACCGTCCGGGTCGGGCGCCGCTGGAACTGCTCGACGAGATCAACGAACGTATCGGCCTCGTCCCGACTCCCCTGTTTCTTCCTGTCGGCATTGCCGGCGATTTCCGTGGGCTGCTGCGTCGAGGCGAGGACGGCGTCGCCACCGAGTACATCCGCTTCACGCGTACCGCAGGCGGAGCGACTATCGCGCCCGAGGAAATCTTGACTGCCGAGGCCGCCGCGATCCGCGAGGGCGAAGAGTGGGAGACGGCTGCCGAGGAGAGCGAGCTGCTCTCCGCGACCGGCCAGGACCACGACGAAGAATTGTTCCTCGCGGGACAGACGTCACCGGTCATCTACGCCTCGGCGATGTTGAACTTCGGCGTCCGTCAGATCCTGGACACCTTGATCGAGCTGGCGCCGCCACCACGCGGGCGCGCGGCAATCGACGGTCGGGAACGTGAGGTCACCGATCCGTTCAGCGCTGTTGTATTCAAGGTGCAGGCCGGCATGGATGCCGCCCATCGCGACCGCCTCGCGTTTATGCGCATCGTGTCGGGAGTGTTCGAGCGCGGCATGGTCGTCACCCATGCCCAGACAGGCAAACCGTTCACGACCAAGTACGCGCAGACGGTGTTCGGCCGCGAGCGATCGACGGTCGAGAGTGCGTTTCCGGGCGACGTCGTCGGACTGGTCAATGCCACTGCACTGGCACCGGGCCACACGCTGTATGCGGACAAGAAGGTCGAGTATCCGCCTATCCCGTCGTTCGCTCCCGAGCATTTCTCTGTGTTGCGTGCGGAGAGCGCGAGCAAGTACAAGCAGTTCAGGCGGGCGGTCGACCAGCTCGATTCCGAAGGCGTTGTTCAGGTGCTACGCAACGAGATTCGTGGCGACGCCGCGCCGGTGCTTGCTGCGGTCGGGCCGATGCAGTTCGAGGTCGTCTCCGCTCGTATGAAGGCGGAGTTCAACGTCGAGGCACGGATGGAACCGCTCGGCTACGGGATTGCTCGGCGCACCGACGCGGAATCGGCGGACGAGTTGGGTCGCCAGCGAGGGGTCGAAGTCTTCACCCGGTCCGACGGTGTGCTCCTCGCACTCGTCAGCGACAAGTGGCGACTGCAGTACATCCAGAAGGAAATGCCGGAACTCACCCTCGAACCGCTGGTCGCTACGGCCGACTAGGCCGCGGCGCCGGTCGTGCGTCTTTTCGGCGCGCCCGCCCACCAAAGGACTCACGAGGCGCGGAGCGCCCTTACGGCCACAGTGTCTCCCGGAGCCAGCCATCGGACGTGCGCCGATAGCGCCAGCGCTGATGACGTCGGCCCGGTTCGGCTTGCCAGAACTCGACCGTGTCGGCTTCGAGGCACCAGGCTCGCCAGTGTTCGGGTACCTGATCCGGATGCTCGTCGAGCACGGTCGCCGCCTCGTCGACACGCGCTGCATAGTCACCCTCGTTGCTGAGCACCTCGCTCTGCTTGCTTGCCGTTGCCACGGCCTTCGCGGTTCGCGACCGCTCGTGAAAATCACGCGCAACAGCAACGGCCGAGCCTTCGCTCACCCGGCCTGCGATGCGTACCTGACGCCCGACCGAACTCCAGTAGAACGTCAGCGCCGCAGCAGGATTGGCGGCAAGCTGCCTCCCTTTGGGCGAGAACGACGGACCGGAGAACCACCAACCTTCGGGTGTCACGTCCCGCAACAACAACACCCGCGCATCCGGCGCACCGGAACCATCGACGGTGGCCAACACCGCGACATGCGGCTCGGCGACACCAGCATCGATCGCGTGCCCGAGCCAGTCGAGAAAGACCGCGTCGGGGACTGCGTCGGGATCGGGTTCACTACGTCCGTCCTCGACGAGCTGCGCCATCGGAACCGTCCGCAACCAGGCGCGAACGTCGCGGGACGCACTCAATCGGACCCGGCTTTCGGCGGACCGCTCAACATCCAGCGATGGCCGAACGGATCGATCAGCGTCGCGTTTCGTCGACCGTGGCCTTCGGAGATCCACCGCTCGACGGTTCCGCCCGCATCGTGCGCGCGCTGGAGCACCACGTCGGTATCGGCGACCGGAAGCATCAGGCTCACCGACGTCGACCCGGACTCCGGCGCAGTGAGGCCCATCTCTGGAAACTCCTCGGCCAGGTAGACCACACCGCTCGGCAACTGCAGTTCGGCATGCCCGATCCGGCCGTCGTCCATCACGATCGGATCACCGATCACAGTGGCGCCGAACGCACTTCGGTACCAGTCGATCGCCGCCTGCGCACCACGAACCGTCAGATAGGGCAGGGCACCCGGTCGAGGAAAGTCCGCAGGCGACGTCATCACGCCGACCGTGGCTGGTGCATCGCCCAGCGATTGGACGTCAGCTGGAAGCTCGGCACATCCTTGAGCGAGACCACAACCTCGTAGGTGCGCTCGTAGCCGGTGTGGGCGATTCGCCACTCGCCGTCGTCACACAGGACGTACCGGTCGGAGTAGAAGGCGGCGCCGCGCAGCACCATGTTGTGTTCGGGAATCAGGACGGTGTCCGCGAGATACCAGATGCCGGTGGCTGTTTCGCCATCGATATCGATCTCGGGATGATCGCAGTGGTGCTCGGTAATGACGTGCGGGCCCAACGTATTGCGCATGAAGTCGACGAGGGCGTCCCGCGACTCGAATTGCAGGTCGACCCCGTAGGTAGCGGTCGCGTCAGGGGTGAGGGTGTCGGCGAATTCGTCCCAAGATTTAGTATCGAGGCAACGAAGATAGCGATACTTCAGTCGACTGATGGCCGCAACGGCCTCGAGGTCCATGCTGCATACCATCTCACCCGCGACCGGATATCGATAGCCGAATTACAAAGTTCAGCTGTGCTTTTCGACCGGGAAGCAGGTTTCGCAGAAATCCTCGCCGAATGCGGACAGCCGCATGCTCTTACGAGCGATCTTGGGAACGCGACCGGCCTTCTTCATAGCGTCGGCAACATTGGGCTGCACTTCGACGACCATGTACAAACTCAGTTCGGTCGGCTCGTCGGAAACCCAGACCAAACCGAGTCGAACGAGGTTCACGAGATAGGACTTCGCGCGTTCGGGACGACGGCAACCCGCCTTCTCCGGAACCATGCTGAGATTGGACGCGATGGTTTCCGAGCCGATTCCGAGCGGACGATTGGTGCGCACGTCGACGCACGGCTGCGGACCGTTCATCGCGAGATACCGAAGAATGCGTGCTTCGTCGGGAGCCAATTCTTCGAGAATTCGGTCGAAAGCCGGGTGCAGGTCGTCGGAGCTGTACACGTCGGCCGATTGCGCAAGAAGCGCTTCGCCACGCATCCGCAATTGATCCGAGGTGGCACGCGCCGTTATCGCCTGCATCGGCTGAGTCGGCGACGAACCGAGTCCGGACGGGACGTAGGAAACGATTTCGCGAACCGAGGCGTCGGTGACGCCGAGCGTGTTGCGTGCCAGCGACCGAATCGCCGAGCCTGCCCGCTCCGCGATCTCCTGGTTGGATTCGCCGTCCATCGCGGCTTGCACGATCTGCCGACCGACGTCCACCGCGGATCCCGTAGCGCGAAGCGCCGATCCCGCGAGCAGGCTCGCAAGCCTGAAGCCACCGCGTATGAGGCGTGCCTCGTTGCTGATCTGACGCTGCCCGTTCAGTGCTATCTCGTTGCTCATCATTCTCACATCGGAAATATCGCTAGATGAAGGAACCCGGCGAAGGCTCCAAGTACACCACCATGAACAAACAGCAACCACTCGTCTTGCTTGACTGCTGCACGAAGCAGCTCACCGAAGTCTCTGTTGCTGAGCTTACTCATCTGAGTTTGCACGAATGTGCTGATCTTCTTCGCCTGTTGGTCGGCAAACTCCGGGTCGTTCAAGATCTGCGGCATAAATTCCAGCGCTGCAGGCATCACCGCGGCCTTCATCCGCTCGTACTCTTTGCTGCCGACCGCTGTCTTGACGGCGAATCGGGCACGACCGACAGCTTCGTCGACCGTGTCGCGCATCGTGTTCTCCAGCAACAACAGCGAGCGATCCGAGCGCGGACCGGTCAGCAGTTCCTGGCTGATGTTGTCGAGCGTGATCACGTGTTTGGAGAACGTCTCACCGAATCCGACCGCGATCTCGTCTCGCCGCTTGAGCAGAAGCCCTTGCTTCCACGGCACCCATTTGTTGCGTTCGAGTGGTTCGAAGATCATCGTCAGACCGATGTAGTTGACGACCCACCCGATGATGATTCCGCCGATCGGCAACACCCACCAGTGCGGCAGCAGTTGCAACACGCCGACGAGGACGAAGCCGCACGGCAGTCCGAAGTAGAAGCCGAAGTTCTGCATGAAGCGCAGTTCTTTTGCGCCCATCGTTCTGAAGATGTCGTTGAGCAGTTTGGGGTTCTCGGTGAGAATTCGAATCGCCATGTACTTCGCGTCGATCAATTCTTCGAGATGTTCGCCGATCTGATCCGCGATCTTTGTCGCATTCGCGGGAAGATCGTCTTCGACTTTCTTGTAGACGACTTCTTTCGCAAAATTCGGCAGGTTGTACCAGAGCCGAGGATTTTCTTTGATCATGATGCTGTCGACGACGGCGCGGATCTGCGGCAGAAACGTCTGCGCGAAATGTTGGGCGATGCTGTCGGGATCGAGCTCGCGGTAGAAGTCGGAGATATTGCCGACCTTCACAAGGCTCTTGTCGACGGCGATGCTCGCCATCTTCTCCGCACGTGAGGGCACCATCCCTTGCCATCCGAAGCGGTGACCGTCCTTGAATACGGGAAGGACCTGCACTCGTCGCGGCCAATAGGGGAACAAGAACTTGAGGCCGGGAAGGTGAAACCCTTTGAACTCGATCGGCACGAACAACATCAGGACGCCTGTCCAGTTCGTGATGTACCCGATGACTCCCGTGAACAACGGGATGGTGATGAGCTCCATCAACAGGTGATGGTCCACGAACTACGCACCTCCGAACTATCATTCTCGAGCCGGTCGCCCTGATTCCATTCACCGTTCACCGGGCGTGGTAGAAACAACTGCGGCCGCGGTAGACGCACGCGAACATTACCGTGCCCATCCCCCGATTCCCCATTTCGCGGATGTGTGGTAGGCCATTGCCACCGGGCGCTCTGCATCGACATTCGACACCGGCTCGCCGTGCCCTGGTGGTAGCGTCGAGTCGCGCCGTACGGTGTCGATCAGGGGCTTTCCGAACTGCAGTAACAATCGATCAGAACGAGACCGGCAGTATTGCGGCCTGCGGTGGCGACAGTGAAAAGGACGAGCGGAATGGACGCGTATCCAGGCATTTTGGTCGGGGCAGACGGAAGTTCGGATTCCGAGGTCGCGATAGAACTGGGTGCGACTCTCGCCGTCGGGCTCGCTGTCGGCGTCACGGTCGTGACGGTGTGGGACGGCTACACGAACGTTCCGGAACCGCAGAGTTTCGAGTGGGCACGCGAGGCTTCCGAGACCGCGCAGGCAAAGCTGCGCTCGCTCGGCGTGACGGATGTCTCTGTCCTGCAACCCACGGGAACCCCGGCGGACCAGCTGGTTGCGGTGAGTGCGGACCATCCCGATTCACTTCTGATCGTGGGTGGCGCAAGCCTCGGCAACGCGAAGGACCGCGTGCTCGGCAGCGTCGCCAACCGCCTGTCGCACCACAGCGAGTCCGACGTCTTGTTCGCCCACCACACGTTGCCTGCACGCTGGCAGTCGATCGCCCTCACCACGGATGGATCGACGACGTCACGTCAGTCGGTCAGGCGCGGAATGCAACTGGCGCACGCGATGGGGGCAACCCCGCACCTCGTCACGGTCGCGAAAGATCAGGAAGAGGGCGAACGACTGATGTCGGCGAGTATCGGTGAACTCGAGTTCGACGAGCCCGACACCGAACTCGTTCGTGACGTGCTGATCGGATTGCTGCCTGCCAAGGCACTCGTCGAGGCAGGCCCGGACTACGACTTGATGGTCATCGGCAACCGCGGCATGAGTGGGGCATCGAGGCTGCTCGGTTCGGTCGCAAACAAGGTCACACACGGCCTGGAGACGAACCTACTGCTCGTGAACACCTCGTCGGACTGACGTTCGGTCAGCGGTACCGCTGTCGGCCGATGCTGTGACGCTCGCCGCACGGTAGACGTTTCGCGCGGTTACATAAACTGCATCCGCGCCGATAACCCCAGCTAGCCTCCGGCTTTCACCGTAATTCAGTCTGAGACTGTGTCATTCATGAAGAAAGGTGCTCTGAGCTGGGATAATTCGTCTTGCTGAGGGACGATTTACAT